>QQNE01000006.1 GCA_003402735.1 Verrucomicrobiota bacterium | reverse complement strand
GGAAATCTTTCCCCTCTTTCTTGGGCTTGCGTTGATCTGTCTGGCCATGCCCTGGCGGCCGCGCCGTCTGACGGCGGCTGTGCCGGTGGCTCTGGCGATGCTTTTGCCAATGACCGAAGCGGAGGCGGCGGAGGACCCGGTCAAACTTTTCCGGCGCGGGCAGGTTCAGGTGCAGGCCAAGAACCACGCAAACGCAGCCGCGAGCTTTCTGCAGGCCGCGCAGTGTTTTGCGGAACCGCATCGACGCAGGGTCGCGGTCTACAATGCCGGACTGAGCTGGTTTTTCCAGGCGGTGAGCGACGAGGAGCTCGATCCTCAGGCGTCGGTGGTCTATTTCGGGCATGCGATTGAGTCGTTCCGGGCCTGTCTGGAGATGGATCCCGGATTTGCCGATGCCGCGTTCAATCTGGAACTGGCCTTGGCGCGGGAGGCGCGCGCGGCGTCGCGGATCGCGGAGAAGGAAAAGCCTCCTACCGACAAGGAGAAAGCCGAGGAGGAACCCAACGAGGAACAGGAGAAGGAGGCGGCGGAGGGAGAAAAGGCTGAGTCCGAGTCCGAGACCGACGATGAGGCGGAAGGGGAATCCACCAAGGAGGATGGGGAAGGGGAGGCCACGCCCACCAGTGAATCCAAAGGGGCCAACTCGCTGGACCTTGAAGCCAAGGATCTTCCTCCGCCGATGGTGGAGCCGGAGGAGTTGTTTCGGCAGGAGAGTGAACAGGGCGAACTGCGGCAGAAGCAGCGGTCGACGCAATACAAACCCGTGGAGAAAGACTGGTGAATCGAGTTCTGCTGCCTGTCCCGATCCTGATCCTGGCGCTGGTGCTGGCTCCGTCTTGGTCTTCGGTCCGGGCCCAAACGCCTCCCGATCCCGCGACCGCCACGGTCCGGTTGCGGGATATCTCCCGTTATGTCGGTCAATCGTTCGGTTTCTACGTGCAGGTGCCCGGGATTTCCGCCTCCGCCGAGGTCCCCAAATTTCAGCCATCGACGGATTTTCAGATCCGCCTCAGCGGCTCGGCACCGGCCACTCAGGATGGCTACAAGCGCACCGTTTTCACTTACGAGGCGATTCCACAACGAAGCGGTGAGCTCCGGCTGCCGGCGGGTGAAATCACTTGGGCAGGTCGGCGGTTGGAGATTCCAGCCACTGCGGTGCTGGTTCGGGAGCCCGTCGCCACGGAGGAGATGAAGTTGGAGGTGAGTTTCCCGAAGCGAGATTGCTATCTTGGCGAACCGCTTCTGGTCAGGGTCACCTGGACATCGACGCTTTCGTTCAATGGCATCAAGGCGGTTCATTTCCGGTTGCCGCTGGTCGGCTCCCCTCATTTCAAGGTTCACCCGGCCTTCCCGGAGACCGATCCGAAACAGCCTGGGGCCATTGGTTTGCCGGTGTCCGAAGAGCGGGTCATTGCCAAGTTCAGCGACGCCCAACTCGGCGGTCGGGAGGCCGTGCAAATCTCTTTCCAGCGCCTTGTGGTGGTCCAACCGGGCGCGCCGGAAATGCTGACTGTGCCCTCGGCGGTTCTGCTCTGTTCCTATGCCGAGCCGCGCAATGCCAAGTTCAAGGGGGCGCGTTATCCCAGTTACTTCAACAATGAATTCTTTGAGGAGGATCTCAGCGGAAGTTTTGTCCGGTATCTGGTGCGATCGGAGCCCGTGACGTTGCGGGTGCGTCCGTTGCCCGAAACCGGTCGCCCTGCGGATTTCAGCGGAATTGTCGGTGGTTTCCGGGTGGAAACGAGCGCCGATCCCCTGAGCGTGGGAGTGGGACAACCGGTCACCCTGACCTTGCGAGCCACCGGGACGGACCATCCCAGTCTGCTCGATTTGCCGAACCTGCTCAAAGACAGCCCGTTGGCAACGTTGTTCGCCTTGCCGGATCACACCGTGCTGCCGGATCTGGCGAGCGGTAGCGCCACATGGTCGATGCCGATCCGCCCGCGGCATGAGCAAGTCGAGGCCGTGCCGGCGCTGGTCTTTTCCTACTTTGATCCCGGGAGCGGCCGTTACGATGCGGTCAGGACGGAACCGATTCCCTTGCGGGTAGAGGCGGTGGACTCCGTGGGACTGAGCGAGGCGCAATTTGCCGACGGAACCCGGTTGCGGAACGAGATCCGGCCGGAGGTGGGCGGCATTTTTCACAACCGCACTGGGCCGGATCTTTTGGTGGCGGTCGCGCCCGGCGGTTGGACGTGGCCGTGGTATGCCTGGTTGGGGCTGTTCGGTGTGCCTCCCTTGCTCTGGGTTTGTTTCTGTCGGCTGACGCGGGATCACCGTCTGGAACTTCGCGACCCGGGAGCGGCCCGGCGTGAGCTGGCTTGGCAACGCTTCCATCGGGCCTTGAAAGGTCTTCCGGAACCGTGGGACCCGAACCAGGCGGGCCTCGTCTTGCGGCAATACTTCGCGGATCGGTTTGGCTTGCAAGTGGATGGCGGGGACCGCGGAGAACTTCGCCGACTGGGCGAGAAACTCGGGGTGGAGCCCGGGACGGTGAATGATTTGGAGTCGTGGGTGGGCCGGGTGGACTGGGCGGCGTTTGCGCCTCCGGGGGTGCAGGGCGGCGGTCTCGATGCGGGGGAACTTGTCTCCCTGGTGCTGCCGTTTGAGCGCAGGGCTCACCCCAGGCGCAGTCTCCTGGGCGCGGTGTTGTTCGCTCTTGGATTGGCGTCGGCGGGGGGAACGGAAGCCCCGGTGGCTTGGCTCGACGAAGCCGGGGCCTTGTTCGCACGCGCCACCGAACTGGCCCCCATCGACCCCGCGCAGGCGGAGAAGTTTTATCGGTTGGCGGCGGAACGTTACGAGACCGGCTTGAGGCGGGCGGAACCGATTCATCGGGGGTTGGTTTTCTACAACCTCGGGAACTGTTATGTTCTGGCCGGAGATCCCGGGCGCGCCATTCTGAACTACCGTCGTGCCGAGCCGTGGATGCGGGGGGATCCCCAGTGGCGGCAGGCCCTGGCCCATGTGCGGAACGAGCGTCCCGACATCTTTCCCTTGGGGGTGCTGACGCCCGTGGCAAGGCGTGTTCTTTTCTGGCACTACGACTGGAGGGATCAGACTCGGGTCCAGGTCATCGGGCTGTGCCTGGCTTTCGGCTGGGTTTTGGCGGGCCTGCGGCTCTATCGGCGACCTGCCTGGATGCCGAAGGTGCTGGTTGGTTTGGCGGTGGCCGTCGCTTTGCTGGTGGGTTCCAGTTTTGTTCATGCCTCCGCCGGCCCGGGGAGCGATGCCGTGATTCTGGCGCGGGAGGTGGTCGCCAGGAAAGGCGACGCCGCGATCTATGAAGCGGCCTTCAGCGCGCCTCTTCATGCCGGGGCCGAGGTGACCGTGCTCGAGCGCCGAGGCCTTTGGTGGCGGGTGAGGGTGGAGGACGGGAACGAGGGTTGGATTCCGGCGGACACGGTGGAGTTGGTGGCCGGCCCAGCAGGTTTTTGAAGCGGGAAACCATCGCCCAGTGTCTTCGGCAATTCGCATGGCAGATGCGCAACGAACGAGAACAGGAACGTTTCCTCCGTCATTGGACGTCCGCGCAACCGGCGGCGGCGCAGGGTGTTCTTCAGGAGACAGCGATGGTCCTTTTCCGGAGATTTTCAGAGTGTGATGAATCGCGTCCCTTTTTGGCCCGGTTTCAGGTCATGGGGGCGCGGCGGGGCGTGTTGCGCGATCTGTTGACGTTTGACCAGGAATTGCTCGAGCGTTTCACGGAACTCTGGGCGGAGACGGCTCCCCAGGCCACGGATCGCGAAGTGGCGCTGCAAACTTGTCTCGGTCGTCTCGCGGCCCGTGCCAAGTTGCGTCCTTCCAGCCTTGAGAGGTTGTATGCAGATGAGGTCAGGCTCTCGCTCCAAACACAACCCGTTCTTCCCATCCGGACGGTGCGACGTTGACGTGTCATGAGGTGCATTCTTTGTCTCTGCGTGTGGTTTGGTTGGTGTTCGGGCCAGGTGAGTGCCGGGAGCAGGTCGGTGGATTTTCTGGAGACTCATTGCCTCGACTGCCATGACGCCGAGGCCAAAAAGGGTGGAGTCGATCTCTCCTCCCTGGGGGAGAACGTTTCCGGTGAGGTGCCCTTTGCCCTCTGGGTCAAGGTTCACGATGCCGTCTCCGGAGGCGAGATGCCGCCCAAAGACAAGAGACAACCGTCCGTGGAAGCTCGGCGTGCCTTCGTCGCGGAACTCGACCGGGAGTTGATCCGGGTGGACAGAGCGAGGATCGCCTCGCAGGGGCGGGCAATCTTTCGCCGCCTCACCCGGAGCGAATATGAGAACGCGGTGAAGGATCTCCTCGCACTCTCCGAACTGCACCTGGCCAGCATGTTGCCGTCCGATGGCACCCGGCACGGTTTCGACAAGGTTGGCGAAGCCCTCGACCTTTCCCACGTGCAACTCGCGAACTATCTGGAAGCGGCGGACCGGGCCCTGGACGCCGCGATTGCCACCCGCCCGGATCCTCCCCCGCTGGTGAAGCGGAGGATTTATCCCACGGAATCGTTCAAGTTTCACATGAACCTGAAGCTCGGGAGCGCCATTCTGCTCAAAGATGGCCAACCGGATCCGTTTTGGCCGGTGCCGACCCAGAAGGGAGACCTGGCCGACTTGGGAAAGATGGAGTCTCCGGATTTTGGGAAGCTGAAGCAGTCGGTGGCCCTCTTGACTCCCAACCTCGAGGGCTGGCGCAAAAGCCTCATTTTCGCACCGATGCATGCGGGTCGGTATCGGCTGCGTTTGTCCACCTGGAGTTTTCTCTGGAACGCGGGCACAATAGAGGCCGCGCCCGTCTCACAGTGCGCCAAGTTGCATACCGGGCCTCGCACTTTGGGGTATTTCGAGGCACCTTCGCTTTCGCCCAGGGTGTATGAACTGAGCCCTTGGCTGGAGATGGGCGATGAAATCATCTTCGATCCGGCCTCGTTTTTCTGGACGGGCTTGCAAACCCACCAGCGCAAACCGGGCGCGGAATATGTCGGACCGGCCACGGTGGTGGATTGGTTGGAGGTCGAGGGCCCGCTTCAGGAGCGGTGGCCGCCGGAAAGTCATCGGAGGCTCTTCGGCGACTTGCCGATCGAGCCTTTTGATCCGTCCACCGGGTTGACGCCGCCGCCCCGGATCAAGCCGGTCCAGGTGTTGGGATATGGCTGGCCCAAACCCCAAGATCTCCCCGTGGCGGATCGTGACCCAGGGTTGTTCAGCGTGAAGAGCGATCGACCGTTGGCCGATGCGAAGCGTCTCCTGGCTCCGTTTCTGGAACGGGCGTTTCGTCGGCCGGTTCCCGAGGAGGAGGTGGATCGCTATGTGGGGCTCGTGGCCGGACGGTTGGAGAAGAGGGATTGTTTTGAACTGGCGATGCGTCACGCTTGCAAGGCCGCCCTGACATCCCCTCATTTTCTCTATCGTCAAGAGCGTCCCGGAGAGCTTGATGACCAAGCGTTGGCGACGCGTCTGGCCTTCTGGTTGCACAATTCCACGCCCGATTTGGACTTGATGAAGGTGGCGGGGGAGAAGCGGTTGCGTGAACCCGGGGTCCTGCGCGCCCAGGTGGACCGGATGCTGGATGACCCGCGGAGTGAGCGGTTCGTCAGGGACTTTTTGGATCAGTGGCTGAACTTGCGCAATCTAGATGCCACGGATCCGGATGCCGCACTCTATCCCGAGTTTCATCTGTATTTGAAGGAATCGATGTTGGCGGAGAGCCGCGCCTTTTTCCGGGAGTTGATCGCAAAGGATCTTCCGGCGGCAAACATCGTGGCTTCGGACTTTGCGATGTTGAATCAGCGCCTGGCGGAGCACTACGGGATTCCCGGGATTTCCGGTCCTGACATGCGGAGGGTGAACTTGCCAGAGGAGAGTCATCGCGGAGGATTCCTGACCCAGGCTGCGGTGTTGAAAGTCACGGCGAATGGCACGGTTTCCTCACCGGTGGTGCGGGGTGCTTTTGTGACGGAGCGAATCCTGGGGCAGCCGGTGCCGCCCCCGCCGGCCGGGATTCCAGCGATTGATCCGGACACTCGCGGGGCCACGACGATCCGTGAACAACTTGCCAGGCACCGGACCGATGCGAGTTGCGCGGCTTGTCATCTCAAGATGGATCCGCCAGGGTTTGCCCTGGAGAGTTATGATGTCATCGGTGGATATCGGCAGCAGTATCGATCCTTGGCGGGTGGGGCCCCAGTGCATTTTCGTTTCCCGGATGGAACTGGGGTTCGCTACCGTCAAGGGCCGGTGGTGGATTGTGCCGGGGAGACCGCGCAGGGACGCGTCTTTGCCGGGTTTGCCGGTCTCCAGGAGATTTTGCTGGAGGATCCGGAAAAGATTGCCCGGTCCTTCGTAGAACAATTGCTGCCCTATGCAACCGGCGCGGAGGTCCGCTATGCAGACCGTCGCGAGATCGATCGGATTCTGCAGGAGGCGAGGGCTTCGCGTTATGGAATTCGAACCCTGATGCACGGGGTTGCCCAAAGCACCATGTTTCGCACAAAATGAAGCCGATGAATCGACGCCGTTTTCTCCGGGCCGCCGGCAGTTTTCTGGCTCTCCCATGGTTTGAAGCTTCCGGTGGGGGCATGCCCCCGCGGCGGATGGTCTTCATCATGACGAACATGGGCGTGATGCCGCGCTACTTTTTTCCAGAGGCGACGGGGCGCACCTACCAGGAAACGCCCTATCTCGATCTTCTCAAGCGGCATCGCGAGCGCTTCACCATCTTCAGCGGGATCTCGCATCCGGGGGTTGATGGACAGCATTTGTCGGAAAAAAGTTTCCTCAGCGGAGCGCCGCACCCGGCGGCGAGCCATTTTCAGAACAGCCTTTCCGTGGATCAGTGGGCCGCGGAACAGATCGGGCCGCAGACCCGGTTTTCCTCCCTGGTTTTGCGGGTCGGCAAGGGGCACGAGGGCACGCCAAGCACCACGCGAGACGGCGTGCCCATTCCCCCCGAAGCCAGCCCGGCTGCCCTCTACCGAAAGTTGTTCGTTCAGGGCACACCGGAGGAAGTGGAGCGGGGCATTGATGACTTGCGCAAGGGCGGCAGCATTCTCGATTTCGTCCGGGACGAGGCGCGGGGGCTCCAGAAAGAATTGCCTGCCCGGGACCGGGATCGGCTGGAACAATATTTCACCTCGGTCCGGGAGTTGGAAGTCCGTCTGCAACACGCGGAGGCTTGGGAACGAAAGCCGAAACCGCCGGTCGCGGTTCCAGAGCCCAAGGACATTCCGAGCGATGCCGAAGTGGAGGCTCAAACCAATTTGATGTATGACACCATGAGGCTTGCCCTGGAGACGGACAGCACCCGCGTGGTCAGCCTCTATCTCGGTCCGCTGCTGATTACGCCGAATCTTCCGGGGGTGAAGAATCAGACGCATGCCCTGACGCATCACGGAAATGACGAGGCCAAGATCGCCGAACTGCGCCGGATCGAGGAAGCGCAGTTCCGCAGCCTGGCCGGTCTGCTGGATGATCTGCACGCGGTGCGTGAAGGCGAGGGGAGCTTGTTGGATCAGACGATGGTGCTCTACGGATCCAACCTGAGCAACGCCAACGCTCACGACACCACCAATCTGCCGATCCTGCTTGCGGGCGGCGGGTTCGCCCACGGTCAGCACCTGGCCTTCGATCGCAAGCAAAACAAGCCCCTGGCAAATCTCTTCGTCACGATGCTGCAGCACGCCGGTTTTGAGATCGATCAATTTTCCAGCAGCACCGGAACCATCACCTTATGAAAAAAGCCTACAGCATTCTCTTGGGAGCAAGCCTGGCCTCGGCCACGGCCCTGGCCCTCGAGTATCCCCACGTCACCGCCGAACCGCAAAAGGCTGGCTGGCCGTTGACCGAGGAAGAGCGCACGTATGTTCTCAAGGCGGAATATGAACGACGGCCCGGCTCGGAATCCGGCAAACATCTTCCCGCTCTCTGGCCGGTGGTTCCCTCCGCGGGAAATTGGGGAGGCTCCAGTTGGCTCGATTTGCATGCCAAACTCGTCGCGGAAGTGCGAGCCAATCCGGGGCCGATCGATATGCTTCTGGTAGGGGATAGCATTACCATCCAGTGGGGCGCTTCGTGGACGCAGAATTTTCCGAAATTCAAGGCGGTCAACATCGGCATCGGGGGCGACAAAACACAGAATGTCCTCTGGCGTCTCGATCATGGCGGCGTGGCCGGATTGGAACCAAAGACGGTGCTCCTGATGATCGGCAACAACAATATGTTCTTCACGCCGGAGACCGGCATTGAAGCGGCGGCCAGGGGAATTGAGATGTGTGTGAGGAATTTGCGCGAGAAGTTTCCCGGCGCTCCACTGATCGTGGCCAAAATTTTGCCCGCGCACGCTCCCGGAAACCGGTTTTACGAGGACATCAAGAAGACCAACGCCTCGCTCGATTTGTTGAAGCTCAATGCCGATTCGAACGTGCGCGTGCTCGATCTTTGGAGCGACTTCACCAATCCGGACGGCACGCTCAAGCGGGAGTTGTTCACTTCGGACAACGTCCATCTTTCCCCGGCTGGTTATGCGGTCTACGCGGAGAAGTTGCGGCCCTTGCTGGTGGGGCCGCTGCGCAAGGAACCTTGAGAAATGCGGGTGATCTTGCAGCGCGCGGATCAGGATGGACGTAAGCAAACGGTGAATGGATCCTGAAGAATCGAACGGGAGCGGGGCCTGGCTGGCGTGGGGAGCGGGTGCCGGGGCCTTGTGGTCCCTGATCCCGGGAATCCTGAGCGAAATGATGCGCCCTCCCGGGCAGGCGGCGACGGTCCTCGTGAGCGGAGCGTTGACCGGCCTGCTGGTGTCCGGGGCGCTCGCCCCGTTTCTGGTGCGCGCCCGGCGATGGCAGGCGGTGGGGATGGGCCTGCTCTCGCTGCCTTTGGGGGCCGGCCTGTATGGCTCGATTCTCCCTTGGCTGCACTGGGCGATCCTCAAAGTGAGCGGGGTGCATTTCCGGTGTGTCATGGAAATCGTCGAACCGCCCGGGCATGTGTTTGATCCGCTCGGCTCGGCTCTTTTTCTGGTCGGTTACAGCTCGTTCACCTGGTTTGCCCTCCTCTGCTATCCGCTGGCCGTCCTGACGACGTTGCGGTTGAGGCGTCGATTGTTGCGGGCCTGGTAGATTGACGAGCCGAGCCGGGGCGAGTAGCATCGCGGCCATGTCGTCCGTCACCGCTCCGATTCAGACTCGCCCGGAGGCCGTTTCCCGGCTGTCGTGGGTCGATGTGTTCCGCGGGGCGGCGGTGGTGTTCATGATTGAAACCCATGTGGCCAACACCTTTCTCCGGTCGGACCTTCGCGAGACGGATTGGTTCACCGCGTTGACCTATCTCAACGGTCTGGTGGCGCCTTCGTTTCTGTTCATCGCTGGGTATGTGCAGGGGATCGCTTGGCAAGGTGGCACCGGACGACCGGTCTCCTTCGGACGCCGGGCGCGCAGGCTCGGGATGATCGCGCTCATCGGCTACGGGCTGCATTTTCCATTTCCGCAACTCTGGCGCGGCGAATGGTGGAGCGCGCTGCAGGCCGGGACGCAGGTGGACGTGCTGGCTTGTCTGGCCCTCTCTCTCTTTGCGCTTCTTGTTCTGACTTGGGGCCTGCAAAAACTCCCGCAAGCGTGGCGCAACCCGCTTTGGTGGAGTGTGCTCACCGGGCTGGCCCTGGCCGTGATCTGGGCATCTCCGATGTTGGCGCGATGGCCGGGGCTCTCCGTTCCGGTCGCCTTTCGGGCCCTTCTGAATGTGTCGACCGGCTCCTTGTTTCCGCTTTTTCCCTGGTCAGCCTTTGTGTTTTGCGGAGCCTTGAGTGGGGCGATGGCTTCGCACAAGTGGATCGTGCGCCTTTTGATGGTGGGAACGATGGCGGTCTTGGGGCAAGCGATCCCGAGTGCATTCTTTTCGGCCGCCAGTCCCGAGTTTTTCTGTGAGCGCCTGGCCTGGGTCCTGGGCCTGGCCATGGTTTGTGAAAGGCTCGTGAGGGAGAATCCGCCGGGCTGGCTCGCGTTTGCCGGACGGGAATCGCTCGTGATGTATGTGGGGCACCTCGCCTTGATTTTTCTTCTGGTTGGTTCCGGAGTGCTTCCGGAGCGGGATTTGGCTCCGCGGGCAGTCCTGGGTTGGACGTTGGTGGTCATGGTCTGGACCTTTGCCGTGGCCCTAGGCAAGACGCGTTGGCAGAGCGCTGCCGCCAAACTGGTGGAAGCCTGAAGAGGGGAGCGCGCGATGTCCGAAGCCCGGGAACATGGCAGAAGGGGGACGGGCCTGGTTTTGATGGGGTTTTGCGCGTTGCTTTTGGGGGTGAGTCATGCCCTGACCCGAAAGGTTCTGGTGCAATCCGTGGAGCCGCTGGTGGCGGTGACGCTGAGAAATCTCATCTCGGCGGTGATTGTCTTGGCGACGGCGGGTCTGGCGCGTCGGTTGAGCGGCAACCCGCGCCGCTATCTGACCTATGACCGATGGACCTGGATGGCGGTGGCGGGGAAGGCGTTGAGCGGGATCTTTTATTTCTACGCGATGTCCGGCCTGACGGCGACGGCGGGGATTCTGCTCTACCGGCTGAATCCGATTTACACCTTGATCCTGGCCTTTGCCTTGGTGCCACTGGCGGTGCGGAAACAACTTTCGGTGGGATTGCTGACCTTGGGGGCGGTTCTTTCGGTGGCGGGGGCGGTGATGGGTGCCTTTGATCTGCATGGGGCGGCCGCTGGCGCAACGGCAGGGGCGGGGAAGAGCGGGGTGCTTTTTATGCTCCTGGCGGGCCCGTGTTTTTCCCTGTTTCTGGTGTCCTCGGAAAAGCACCGGGCCTCGGCGGTTGGAGAAGCGGATTTTGCGGCGCGGCAGGGTTACGTGGCGCAGATTGAACTCCTGGCGCTCATCCCCGTGCTGGCCGGGGCCGTGGCGGTGACGTGGCTGCATGGATGGACGGTGACCACCTGGGCTCAGGCGGGTGAACTGGGGATTCTGGGGGCGATCGCGGGTGGCATTGGGATCCTTTATTTCGAGGCGGTGAAACGGATCGGGGCGCTCTTGGCCTCGGTGATTGTCGGGCTGGAAGTTCATGTCACCATCTTGTGCGAGTGGTTTTGGCTCGGGGAACCGGTGTCGGCATGGGCGGTGTGGGGCGGAGTGCTGGTCCTGGCCGGAGTGGCGTTGGTGGCCAGGGAAAATCAGGTCCTGGTCCGCAACCTGTGAAGAGCTCGTTGTGAATTTGCGATTGCTTCTTTACAATCAAGAAAGGTCACTGATTCTTTGGACGCCCCAGTTCGCCGGCGCTCATGACATCCGCCTTGGAGATCTCCGACTGCACCGACCGGATGCCCGCCTTTTGGGGACGCCAGGTCGTCTTTTTCGCGAACCTCTACGAGATCTTCTATGAGAACCACGCCAAGACGGCGGCGCTCGCGGAGGTGGTCGGGCCTTCGCGTTCTTACGGAGGGCGATTCATCCCGGCGTTGAATCTCCTCTACCGCGGGGCGCACAATCTCCTGGTTTTGGAGGAAGCTCCCTCGGCCACTCTTTGCCGCTACTTTTCCGAGGACTTGGGGCTAAGCCTGCCCGAATTCCTCGTGATGTCGGCCGGGGATTATCCCTTGTTGGCTGCCGGGGAGGAGAGTCCGGCGGCCCGGAAGTTGTATGCGGCGTTGCGGGATCATGTGGGCCGCACCGGTGGACCCGGGAACCGTTGGGTGGACGGCTTCGTCACCGATGCCGAGTTGGTGCAAATCGCTGGCAGGCTGAACCTGCCGGTCACGACCACGGCCGAAGGGAGTCGACGCGGCAACAACAAGCTCCTGATCTTCGAGCATCTTCGCGATGCCGGGTGGCCCGTGATCCCTTCGGTTTTGGCGGAGTCGCCGGCTGCGATCCGGGGTTGTCTGGAAACGTTGGGGCGCCAGGGATTCACCTATGCGGTGGTCAAGTCGCAAATGGGAGCGTCGGGGATTGGGCTCAGGAAGTTGAGCGTTGAGGGGGACCGTGAGGTGACCCTGCCGGATTATTTTTTCACGGAGGGACCGTGTTTGGTGCAGGGATGGCTGCAGCCCGGAGAGCGAGGCATCGTGGAGACGCGCAGTCCCAGCGTGCAGTTTTTCCTGAGCGAGGAGGCAGGGACCATCTTTGACATCACGGAACAATTGCTGAGTGGGAGGATTCTGCACGAGGGAAATCAATCGCCTCCGCCTTACATGGCCTCGATGCCCCGGTTGCGAGGACTCCTTTTCGAGCAGGCCTCGGCGGCCATTCGGTGGTTGCATGGGCAGGGGTATCGTGGGTTTGGGGGGCTGGATTTTCTGGTGGTGGAACGGACAGGGGAAGACGGGGTCGAGGTGTTTGTCAGCGAGATCAACGCCAGGGTCACTGCGGCGACCTATCCTTCGATTCTGGTCAGGAGCCTGTGTCCCGGGGCGCACTGGACGTTGCGCAATGTGAGTTTCTACAAGGGAGAGAGTGAGAGTGAGATCCTCAATCGGCTGCAGAAGAGCGGGCAGCTCTTCAAGCCGGGCTGCCCTGGAATCATGCCGCTAAATTTTTCCGCCTCGGTGGGAGGGCTTCCCGGGAAGGCTCAATTTCTGGGGGTGGGAGGAACTGGCGAAGCGTTGCTGGAGAAGGCGCTTTTTGGCGGTTGAGGCGGGGAATCGGGCCGATTACACGGGCCAAAGGTCGCTGCTGGTTCCCCAGTAGATCACGAAGATCAGATAGAACACGGAGATCCCCAGGGCATAACGGAAGCGCCAACGATCCACCTCGTCGTGCCGGGTCCTGGGGTTTCCCATCTCCCCAAAGAAGAGCACCGCGCCAAAGTTGCCCATGCACATGAGGGTGGTGATGAGGTAGAGCAGGTCCGAGTGGGTGCCGCCGCCGCTCCGTGGCACCACATCGGCGTAGGAGATGGAATACGCCACGATGGCCAGGACCACGCCCATGGCGAGTTCGCTGGGAGATTTGCCCATCGTCTCCTTCTCCCCGAGATACATGATGCCGATCGCCGCCATCCCCAGCAGGATGAGGGGGAGCATGACCACCAGAATGGGTTGCAGAAGGTTCCGCTTCACGCCGACCATGATCGCGAATTCTTTGAACTGGCGGGTTTCCGTTCGCTGGCCCGCCGTCGCCAGCGGATTGCCGTTGGCCACCCGGCTGTCGACCAGTCCGTGAATCCACTTCAGGATCCATCCGCGTTGATTCTCCTCGAAAGCGGTGGGTTCGATGCGTTGCGCGGTGAGGGTCAACAGTTCATCGGGAACCGCGGCTTGGAGTTCCACGCCGATGCGATGGCTGTCGAATGGATAACGCACCGTGTTGAGATCTGCCGCAAAGGTGCCGCGAACTTTGTAGACCCGGTATTCCGTATCCGCGACGCTGCGATCCGTCTGGCCGATTTGGGCCACTGAGCCATCGGCCCGCATGTTGGGAATCGAGAGGAGACCGGAGAGCATCGGGTACTGCGCCAGACGCCCTCGAGGATCGTCGATGGCGCTCTTCTCCTCGGGAATCGGTTCTTCCTGCTCCTCCTCCTTGCGGATCGATTTCATGTCCAAAAGGACCTTCTTCTTGAGGCTCGCGTCGATGGTGGTTGAGCAGATGAACTCGGCATCGAATTCTCCGCGTTCGACATCGACCCGCCGGATTTGAAATTCGTTGATGCCGATCTGCAGGGCGGGAATCAGCTCGTTGCGGGCGTTGAGTTGTTTGAGATGGGCGATGGGGCGGTTGCCCGGTTTGTGGAGTTCGAAGTAGTGGCTGCCATCCTCCTCGCCGTCCCGGTTGAAGTGAACCAAGCCGAGAGCCCCGAGTTCCACGTGGGCCCCGGTGCGTTGTCGGGGCGAGCCCGGAGCCGCGGGAAACGGGGCGACGAGTCCGGCGAACTGGTCCGTGAGGAGGGATCGATCCTTCTCGATCCGGGACTTGGCGTTCCAACTCGATCCCTCGGCCTGACGGTCCAGAAGATCGAAATCCCGGAGACTGTGGCGCACCAGTTCAGCGGCCACCGCGCAACGCCGGACGAAGATGGACGCCACCTCCTTCGGATAATCTTCAAACCCGCCGCCATGCGTATCGACCACATTCCGGTAGAGGGCAAAGGTGTGGGTTGAGAATTCGGGGTTGGGGGCCTTCATGAGCACCATCTCGAAATTCATAGACTCGTCGTCGGTCGAGGCCTCGCGGACGCTGTCGTGGATGCTCTGATTGAACATGGAATCGTGCCCGATCACCCGGATGCTCCGGTCCCGGTTGTTGGAGGCAAATTCTTCGAACCTCGCCACCAGCCGTGAGCCCCACTGTTTGTGGGCATTGACCACCACCACCACTTCGCGCTGACCCGCCTCCTTGAGGGCTCGCAACACCTCTTCGGTGACTCGTTTCTGCTCCGCGGGGTTGTCGTATTTCTGCTCCGAGAACGAAATCCTGGCTTCGACGGGGATGTTCCGCTTGGCCAGTTCGCTTTCGTAGAGGGAGACTGGGTTGCCGGACTGGGATGGATCGAGCCCGTAGCCCTCTTCCGTGAGAAACAGGAGCATCGGACGGGACGGGGGCGGAGAGGGCGGCACAAGCGGGAGCGGGGGCGCCTCCGTGGGTGGTGTTGGCGCGGTCTTCGCGAGGAGGGCCTGATCGATGAAACTGGCGATCTTGGAAGGCACCATGTTTTGGCTGCCGAGGAAGAGAACGGAGGAACCGAAGTCCGCCGTCCGGTCCGCGTTCAGCGAGATCACCGGGATGCGTTTCTTGAGGATGACATCCCGGGACTTTTGGAGATCGCTTCCCCAGGTGTTGTCGAGAATGACCGAAATATTGGGATTTTCACGCAGGATGGCCTCGTAGGGCGGGGTATCACCGTGATTTCCTTGCAGGGTTCTCAAGTCGAAGCTGCGCAGCACGAGACGGCTGGCCCCGCCGTTGATTCCCCGATGATTCAGTTCATCGAAGAGAAGTTGCAGGCAGATCGAGTGCAGATCCATGAAATGCCCCTTGGCCCTTCCCAGGAGGGCGACCTCGATCTCCCGCTTTCCTCCGAAGCGGTTGCCCTGTGAGAATGTCCCGCTCAAGATCCAGACCAACGCACCCACCGACAACACCGTGGCGAAGAGGAACAGCAGGGTTTTCCGTGAGCATTTCATGGGAAGGATGAAAAGGGACGCCCCTGCACCCTAGCGAGGTCCAGCACCCGGGTCAACGGAAGTTCGGGCGGAAGGGTGCGATTCCTGAAAGGGTTCAACCGATTCTCCGGTTATAGGGGAGGTGAAGCGATTCTGGATTCTGACCATTCCCTTGGCGTTGATCTGGTCCTCCGTAGGGGCGGCCGAGGAGCCGTTGTGGTCCCTCCAGCCCCTGAAACCGGCGGAATTGCCGCGGGTCCAAGATTCCGCCTGGCCTCGGACGCGGATCGATTGGTTCGTTTTGGCCCGGATCGAGGCGGCAGGGTTGCAACCGGCTCCGGAGGCGGACGCGCGCACCTTGCGGCGTCGGTTGTCGTTTGCCCTCACCGGTCTCCCTCCAGGGGGGGGAACAGGGGAGACGACGGTCGAAGCGCTTCTGGCCAGTCCTCATTACGGGGAACGCTGGGGTCGGCACTGGCTCGATTTGGCTCGGTATGTGGACCTGAACCCGGATTGGCTGGAATCCACCAAGTATGCCTATCTCTATCGGGATTGGGTGGTGCAGGCCTTCAATCAGGACTTGCCATACGACCAGTTCGTTCTTCGTCAGTTGGCCGCGGATTTTCTTCCCGAGTGCGGTCCCCGGGACCGGGTTGCCCTCGGATTTTTGGGACTCAGTCCGACGTATTTCAAGGAACTCCAACTCCCGCCCGAAATCATCAAAACCACGGTGGCGGATGAGTGGGAGGAGCACGTCGATGCCATCGGGCGCACCTTTCTGGGGCTGACGATTGCCTGCGCTCGGTGTCACGACCACAAATCGGACCCGATTCCGGCGGAGGATTACTACGCGCTGGCCGGAGTTTTTGCCTCGGTCAAGTTGTCCGAGCGTCCGATCGTGGACGAGGCCACCTGGGCTCCGGTGGCCAAGGCTCGGGCGGAGGTGGCGGGCCGTGAGAAACGGATCACGGAGCTGAAAAAGGCCAAGCCCAAGGACATGGCGGATCGGGTGACCGCCGTGCAACGGGAGATCGAGGAAATCAAACGAGGCACCCCGCACTACAATCTGCCGATGGCCAACGCCGTGGAGGACGCTGCCCTCTTTGTGGTGGCCAACGACAAGTCGCACGGGACCAAACTGGATTACCGGATGGGGATGGCGCGGGATTTGGAACTGCAAAAGCGCGGGAATCCGAACGATCTGGGACCGGTCGTGGAGCGTCGCTTTCTCTCCGTTTTTCCGGGGCCTGAGGGGCGCCCGCGGCGTTTGAGCACCGGAAGCGGTCGGCTCGATCTGGCCCGGGCGCTGACTGAGGAGGCGTCGGCGCTCACGGCTCGGGTCATCGTCAATCGGGTCTGGAAACAGCACTTTGGGCGCGGCATCGTGGACACTCCCAGTGAGTTTGGCCGTTTGGGGGATCCTCCGAGCCATCCGGAACTGCTCGATGACCTGGCTTTCCGGTTCGTGCAGAACGGTTGGTCCATCAAGTGGCTCCACCGTGAGATTCTCCATTCGGCGACCTGGAGACAGAGTTCCATTTCTTCAGAATCCGAGGCTCGCGATCCCGCCAATCGTATGCTGGCACGCGCGCCCCGGCGGCGTCTCGACTGGGAGGCCTGGCGCGATTCCCTGCTTGCCGGAGCGGGAAAACTCGATCTGACGGTCGGAGGTCCGGCGTTGTCGGCCGGTTCGCTCGACAACGTGCGGCGGTCCTTGTACTGCGCGTCCAACCGGCAGGACATGGACGCGATGTTGCGACTTCACGATGTTCCGGATCCCGGGGCGCACAGTCCGTGGCGGACCGAGACCATGACGCCACTGCAGGGACTTTTCGCCCTGAACTCTCCTTTCATCCTGAAACAGGCGGATGTTCTGGGGGCCTGGCTCAGGGAAGCGGGGTTGGAGGCGGGCTATCAAAGATTGTTCCAACGACCTCCGGAGCCCTGGGAGAAACGGGCCGCGGAAACCTATCTCCGGGGACGGGAGAGCGAAGCGGCTTCCTGGGCCGGACTCGCCCAGGTGCTGTTGGTGTCCAATGAACTGCAATTCATCGACTGACGAATCATGAGCATTTTGCGCAGGGAGGCCATCGCTCGGATGGGGGGAGGTTTGGGGGCCATCGGATTGTCGGCGGCCTTCGGAGACGCGGCGCGGATGCATTTTCCCGGGCGGGCCAAGCGCGTCATCCATTTGTTCATGAACGGCGGGCCGTTCGGGCCGGACTTTTTTGAGCCGAAACCTTTGCTGACCAAATACACCGGCCAGAGACCTTCCGGAGCCGACCTGCGCACAGAGCGGCCGACGGGAGGGTTGCTGGCATCGCCCTACGGCTATGGTCGACACGGAGAGAGCGGTCTGGAAATCAGTGAACTGCTGCCTCGTTTGGCCGCTCATGCAGACGATCTGTGTGTGTTGCGGGCCTGTCACACGGACAACCCGAATCATGGGCCGGCCCTGCTTCTGATGAACAACGGCACCATGACGGAACGGGTTCCGAGCATGGGTTCCTGGCTCAGTTATGGTTTGGGCAGTGAAAACGAGAATCTGCCATCTTATGTTGTGCTTTGTCCGGGGAGGCCCGTGCGGTTTTCGGTATTGTGGAGCAGTGCATTTCTTCCGGCCCAGCATCAGGGTCTGTATATCAATCATTCACAGACGGATCCCAAACAGCTGATTCCGTGGCTGCGCAACGAGCGGCTGGACGCGGGCGAGCAGCGTCGTCAACTCGATCTGCTCCGCGAACTCAACCAGGGGCATCTGGAGGCGCGGGGCGGAGCTGATCTCTCCCTGAATGGCCGCATCCAGACCATGGAAACAGCGTTCCGGATGCAGTCCGCCGCCAGCGATGCCTTCGATCTTTCCCGGGAACCGGAGAGGGTGCGGGAGCGCTATGGGACCAGCCATTTCTCAAATGGCTGTCTCCTGGCCCGGCGGTTGGTGGAGCGCGGAGTGCGGTTCGTTCAGGTATATTACGGCAACGGCCAACCCTGGGACACCCATTCCAAGCATGACGAGCAGACGCGGAAACTCGCCGCGGACATCGATCTTCCGATCGCCGCTCTTTTGTCGGACTTGAAGCAGCGCGGCCTGCTCGAGGAAACTCTGGTCGTTTGGGGAGGCGAATTCGGTCGGACGCCGGTGAGCGAGAATGGAAACGGCCGGGATCACAACCCGCATGGATTCTGCATGTGGCTGGCGGGCGGCGGAGCCCGGGGAGGAACCGCTTACGGTGCCACGGATGATTTTGGGTTCAAGGCCGCCGTCGGCAAGATGCACATTCATGACGTTCACGCCACGCTGCTTCATCTGCTGGGGATCGATCACGAGCGTCTGGTTTACCGCTATGCAGGCCGGGATTATCGACTGACCGATGTCCATGGCTCTGTGCCCCGCGAGGTGCTCTCCTGACAAGCTACGGGAGTTTCCGCATGGCGCGGATTGGCGTGGTGCGGTAGGAAGAGAGGATGAAGCGCGACGTGGTGATGGCGGTCGGAAGTGCCGTTCTGCCGGGGGAGCTTTCGGTTCCGACAGGGGCCACTGGGATTGTCCTGTTCGCCCACGGAAGCGGGAGCAGCCGACACAGCCCGCGCAACCGTTTCGTGGCTCGATTGATCCAGGAGGCTGGCGTTGGGACCTTGTTGTTTGATCTGCTCACTGCCGAAGAGGAGGCACAGGATCTCGGTGGGGCCGCCTGGCGGTTTGATATGGAACTCCTCGCGGAGCGCCTCACGGATGCAGTCGAGTGGTTGGCCGGGGAACCGGAGGGGAGGGGAAAGCGGTTCGGGCTTTTCGGGGCGAGCACGGGGGGTGGAGCTGCATTGATGGCGGCGGCCGCGCTCGGCGGGCGGATTGCGGCGGTGGTTTCGCGAGGGGGACGTCCCGATTTGGCCGGGGAGGCGCTGCTCGGGGTGGTCTCTCCGGTCTTGTTGATTGTGGGGGCTCGCGACAAGGTTGTTCTCGAACTGAACCGGAGAGCCTTCCACCAATTGCGCGCTCCCAAAGAGTTCCACGTGGTGGAGGGAGCGACCCATCTTTTCACGGAGCCGGGGGCGCTGGAAGAGGTGGCGCGGGTCTCGGCGGACTGGTTCCGGAAGTGGTTGGAAAGCATCCCGGACATTGGTGGCCAACATTAGGCGAGGATAGGCCAAGATCGGCGAAGACAGTTTCTCTCCGTGGAAGGAAGCTGTCGGTATTCCATCCGGGTTGGCGTTCAATGGTGACCGCGTTGCCCGGAATCTTAAGAGGTCACCGAAAAACATCCCAAAACAATGAGTTCTATGCTATCCAAATTCCGGCCATTCCGTTCAACCATGTGGGACCCAGAGACCATTTTCGGGCGGATGGAAAGAGACATGGAAAAGCTCTTTGGCCGCCAGCTGTTGCTCTCTGGTTCCGACGAGGAAGAGACCATGGCCGCCGTTCAATGGGCTCCGGCTGTGGACGTCAGTGAAGACGACAAAGAATATCTGGTGAAAGCTGAGCTTCCCGAACTGAAGAAAGAAGACGTCAAGATCAACGTCGAGAACCACACGCTCACCATTTCCGGAGAGCGCCGTGCGGAGAAGGAAGAGAAAGGGAAGCGCTATCATCGGATCGAGCGCTCCTTTGGCAGCTTCCAACGTCGGTTCGCCATTCCCGAAGGCATCGATTCCAGCAAGGTGGCTGCGGAGTTCAAGGATGGTTTGCTGCTGGTTCATCTTCCCAAGGATGAGAAAGCCAAACCGAAGGCGATTGAGGTCAAGGTTCAGTAAGTGAGCACACTGTCCAGTCCGGAGGGTTGGCAAGCACCCCCGCTTCCGCCCTCCGGCTGGCTTTTTTCCTACGCCGATGTCCATTCTCTGTCCCACCGATTTCTCAGCTGCATCTGGAGCTGCGGCTGACGTTGCCGCTGCGCTGGCCCAAAGGCTGAACGTGCCCCTGCGGCTGCTTCACTGCGCCAGCGATTGGATTCCGGCGGGCGAGGTGATTGTCCCGTTGAGCGATGAGGGAATGATCCGCCGTCAGCTCGAAAAAGAGGCGGATCGGTTGCGCGGAGGCGGGGAGCTCGAAATTCGTCTCGAGCCCCGGAGCGGCATTCCCTATCAGGAAATCGTGGCTTCGGCCGTGTTTGAAAGGCCCGAGTTGCTGGTGATCGGTTCGACGGGCCGCGGACGGGCCGAGCGTTGGCTGATCGGCAGCGTGGCGGAGAGAGTTGCCGAGCGGGCCCCAGTCCCCACGTTGGTGGTTCGTGAACCGGATGCCTTGCTCTCCTGGCTGCGGACCGGTTCCGACTTGCGCCTGCTCTGCGCGGTGGATCGGACCGTGTCGGCCGGCGCGGCCCTGACCGAGTTGGCATCGCTCAAAGCCTTGGGTGGCTTGCAGATTGAGGCGGCTTCGATCGGCACCGGTCGGTCGGCGGATTACGCGGGAGATCCCGAGACCCGGCAACGGGACATTTGGGAGCGTCTCCGGGAGACGATCGGGGAAGCCCCGGTCCAGGTGCATGTTAGGGATCAGCCGGGCGATGCAGTGGCGGCTTTTTTGGATATTGCTGGGGAACGGAAAGTGAATTTGTTGGTGGTGGGGAGTCATCAGCGGCAGGGCTGGGAGCGGCTCAAGGCGCCGTCCTTCTCGCGCGGGGTTCTGACCCACGCTCATCACAACGTCCTCTGCGTTCCGGCGGAGGCGGTCGCTCCGTCCGGGACGGAAGCTGGGACCAGCCTTCCCCGTGTCGAGCGCATTCTCTTGGCCACGAAGTTTGCAGAGAACTGGCCGGACGCGGTGCGGACTGCGTTGGCGTTGTTGCCCGACGGGGGGCGCGTCCACCTGGTTCATGTCTGCCCGGAACCGAAGCGGGGCCTCAACCCGCTCGTCGCTTCCGCGGTCTATTTTGATCATTGCCTGGAGACGGTCCGGGATCGCGAGGAGGCGGAGCGCAAGTTTCGGGAATTGCCGGAAAGTTGCACAAACATTCCGGGGGTGCGGCTCACTTCGGAAGTGATGGTGAACGATGAGGTGGCGGGGACGGTGTGTGACTTGGCAGAAAGAATGGGCGCCGACTTGATTTGTCTGGAAACGAGAGGCGTGTCCAAGGCCGGAGCTCTTCTCGGTTCCACGGTTCTTGGCGTGCTCTCGAAAGCCCACAAGCCAGTGCTTCTCGTTCCTCCTCCGTTGCCATGAGTCAGCCTTCCGTTCCCAGTTTCATCCGTTGGTTTCGTGAAATCTGCATCGAGGACATTCCGTCGGTCGGGGGCAAGAATGCCTCCCTTGGCGAAATGATCCGCGAGCTTTCCGCCCGGGGCGTGCGGGTCCCGGACGGATTCGCGGTGACGGCGGAGGGATATCGCCACTTCATGCGGGTGACCGGGTTGGAAGGGCGCATTCGGCAGATTTTGTCCGGGCTCGACACCCGGGACATGGACAACCTGCAGCGCCGCGGCCGGGAGGTGCGTCATGCCATCCTGGCCACCGCGTTGCCGCCGGATCTCGAGCGGGAGATTCTCGCGGCTTACCATTCCTTGAGCGGAGAGGCCGGGACGCCGCTCGATGTGGCGGTGCGCAGCAGCGCGACCGCCGAAGATTTGCCAGATGCGAGCTTTGCGGGTCAGCAGGAAACCTATCTCAATGTTCAGGGGGATGGAGCCCTCCTGGAACACTGCCGCCGCTCGTTTGCCTCGCTGTTCACGGATCGCGCCCTTTCCTACCGAGCCGACCGGGGGTATGACCAATCGCAAATCGCTCTGTCAATTGGCGTGCAGCGGATGGTGCGTTCCGATCTCGGCTCGGCCGGAGTGATGTTCACGATCGATACGGAAACCGGTTTTCCGGATGCGGTGCTGGTCAATGCCTCTTACGGGCTTGGAGAGAACGTGGTGTTGGGCTCGGTCAACCCCGACGAATACTGTGTCTTCAAGCCGACTCTGCTTCAGGGGTTCAATCCGATTCTGCAGAAGAGGCTTGGTTCCAAAGAGTTCAAGCTGATCTACGACTCGGGCGGGAGCCGGATGGTGCGGAATGTCCCGGTTTCTCCCGGGGATCGGGCACGCTTTGCGTTGGACGACGACTCCATTCTGCAACTGGCCCGTTGGGCTTGTGTCATCGAGGAGCATTATTCCCAGAAGCGGGGGCATCGTGTCCCGATGGATATCGAGTGGGCCCGCGACGGACGCACCGGGGAACTTTTCATTGTTCAGGCACGGCCCGAGACCGTGCAATCCGGCCGGAGCCGGGATGTGATCCAGACGTTTCGTCTGAAAGAGCGCAGTCCGGTGCTGGTCACGGGGCGCAGTGTGGGCGAAAAGATTGCCAGCGGACCGGTGCGGATCGTGAAGAGCGTGGAATTCCTCCGTGAATTTCGGGACGGGGAGATTCTGGTGGCGGACAAGACCGATCCGGATTGGGAGCCGGTGATGAAAAAGGCTTCGGCGATCGTGACGAATCGAGGGGGGCGTACCTGTCATGCCGCCATTGTCAGCCGCGAATTGGGTTTGCCGGCCATCGTCGGCACGGAGCACGGGACGGAGATGCTCAAGGAGGGTCAGATGGTCACCGTTTCCTGCGCCGAGGGAGACACCGGATTTGTCTACGACGGTGGGTTGGCCTTTGCCGTGGAGCAGACCAACATCAAGGATTTGGTCAGGCCTCGCACCAAAGTGATGCTCAACCTGGCCAATCCGGAGCAGGCCTTCGCCCTCTCGTTCTTGCCAAACGACGGTGTTGGGCTGGCCCGGATGGAGTTCATCATCAACACCTCCATCAAGGTTCATCCTCTGGCATTGCTCGATTTTCACAAACTGGAGGATCCGGTTGCACGGGCCGAAATCGAACGCCTGACCGTCGGGTATCCTGACAAGGCAGCCTTTTTTGTGGATCGGTTGTCCCGGGGCGTCGCGATGCTGGCGGCGGCCTTTTATCCCAAGGACGTCATCCTCCGGCTGAGTGATTTCAAGTCCAACGAATATGCCAATCTGATCGGTGGGCGCGGGTATGAGCCCGTGGAGGAAAATCCGATGATCGGGTTTCGTGGGGCCTCGCGCTATTGTCATCCGCGTTACCGGGACGGTTTTGCGTTGGAATGTCAGGCGGTTCGCCGGGTGCGCGAAGAGATGGGATTGAGAAACCTGAAAGTCATGATTCCCTTCTGCCGCACGGTCGAAGAAGGCATCCGGGTGCAGGAGGAAATGGCGAGGCACGGGCTGCGCCGCGGTGAGAACGGTCTGGAGATCTATGTGATGTGCGAGATTCCCAGCAACGTGATCCTCGCCTCGGAATTTGCCGATATCTTCGACGGCTTCAGCATCGGTTCGAACGATTTGACCCAGCTGATTCTCGGAGTGGATCGGGACAGTGAAATCGTGGCCCCGATCTTCGATGAGCGGAATGCGGCGGTCAAAACGATGATTGCGTCGGTGATCCGCACTTGCCGGGAGCGGGGACGCAAGATTGGGATCTGCGGTCAGGCTCCGAGCGACTATCCGGAGTTCGCCCAGTTCTTGGTGGAAGCCGGGATCGACAGCATCTCGCTGAACCCCGACACGGTCCTCAAGACGACGTTGGCGATCCTGGAAACGGAGCGGGGTGAGGCTTGATCAGGAGGGGTTTCTCAGCTGAACATCTGATCAATCTTCTGGGCGAGAAGAAAATCTTGTTCGGTCAGTCCCTTGAGGTCGTGGGTGGTGAGGGTGACATCGACCATTCCGTAACTGACTTCAAGGTCAGGGTGATGATCCGCTTCTTCGGCGATCTCAGCGATTCCGTTGACGAAATCGATCCCCTCCATGTAGGAGTCGAATTCGAAACTGCGGCAGATGCAATCATCTTCAAGGTCCCATTCCGGGATCTTTTTCATCCACTGTTCCAATTCTTCCTCGGGGATCAGGTTTTCCATGACGCTTCCATTGGAGCAAGTGTTAGGAAACGCAAGCGGTAAATGTCAATCTGTCCGAAAATAGTCGGGGCCCGATGACTCGCCGCTTGTTTTCCGGTCGTCCCGAGGTTATGACACATCTCCGAATTTTTCAAACCCGTCCGTCATGCCCCTTTTCAACAACATCGTCGAGACCGTTGGCCGCACTCCCTTGGTCAAACTCAACAAGGTGACAGCCGGCTTGGAGGCCACCATTGCGTTGAAGTGCGAGTTCTTCAATCCCCTGGGCAGCGTGAAGGACCGTATCGGGATGGCGATGATCGAGGACGCCGAGCGGCGCGGGATCCTCAAGCCGGGAACCACGATTGTGGAGCCGACCAGCGGCAACACCGGAATCGCCCTGGCCTTTGTGGCCGCTTCCAAAGGATATTCCCTTATCCTGACCATGCCTGAGACCATGAGTCTGGAGCGCCGGACTCTCCTGGCCATGCTCGGCGCCAAGTTGGAGCTGACTCCAGGGGCCAAGGGGATGAAGGGGGCGATCTCCCGCGCCGAGGAGATTGTCGCGGAAACCCCCGGTGCCTGGATGCCGCAGCAGTTCAACAACGAAGCCAATCCGGAGATTCATCGCCGCACCACGGCGGAGGAGATTTGGGCGGACACAGACGGAAAAGTCGACATCCTCGTGGCCGCGGTGGGCACGGGTGGAACGCTCACCGGATGTTCGGAAGTCATCAAGGCGCGCCGGCCCGGTTTCAAGACCATCGCCGTGGAACCGGCGGATTCGCCTGTCATCACCCAAACCATGGCCGGGGAACCGGTCGTTCCCGGGCCCCACAAAATCCAGGGAACGGGTGCCGGGTTCGTCCCGTCCAACCTGCACCTTGAAGTGGTGGACGAGTGCATCAAGATCACCAATGACGAGGCTTTCGCGATGGCCCGGAGGATCGCCAAGGAGGAGGGGATCCTGGTGGGAATCAGCAGCGGAGCCAACGTCGCCGCCGCCATCAAGGTGGCTTCCCGGCCCGAGAACAAGGGCAAGCTGATCGTCACGGTGGCCTGTTCCACCGGGGAACGCTACCTCAGCACCGCCCTTGCCGAGGAAGCTCGCCAGCAAGTCGGCGGTTGAAGGAATGACGGTCCCGCCGCTTGACCAAGCCTGATTCGGGTCCAATTTCGCACTTTCATCCCCTCCGCCACATGGCCAACGCACCCGTCCCATCCACCCCAGAGGAAACCGCAGCCCATGACCCCTTGGCCGCCGCCCTCGGACCGTCCCCGCTGGAAACGTTCGTTCAAGAACACAAGGTCGCCATTTTCGGCGGAATCACCGCCGTGGTCGTGGCCGTCAGCGCTGGCATCTGGTTCAACGGCATGCGGGAAGCCACCAGTTTGGAGACGGCTCAGGCCTTTTCCAAGGCGGCTTCGGTGAGTGATTTCGACTCCCTCATCGCGGAATATCCCGGCTCGACCGTGGCCGGCAACGCCTTGTTGCGGAAGTCTGCCTTGCTCGAGGAGGAGGGGAAGATCGACGAGGCGCGGGCCGCCCTGGTGGAGCTTCGGGAGAAGCATCCCCAGCATCCCCTGGTGGATCAGGCCACCCTGGCGCTGGCCCGTTTGGCCGCCAATGCCAACGATTTGGCCAAAGCCCGGGATTTTCTGAACCAACTCCCCTCCAGTTCGGACCTGGCCGCTCTGGCCCAATTGCAACTCGGTGATCTCGCCTATCGGGAAGGGGATCTGGTGAAGGCCAAGACAATTTACGAGCCAATCCAGGCCAATTTTCCCGTGAATCCCTGGAGCCGCGACGTCTCGGACCGTCTGCAGGCACTCAAACTCGCGGAAGCCAAGGCGAAAACGCCCGCCCCCGTCCTGCCCAAATCGGCAGCCCCGGCCTCGCCAGCTCCTCCCGCAGCAAAGCCAGCGGAAAAGGCTCCAGAAAAGCCGGCCGCAGCCGCCAAGCCGGCGCCGACGCCAGTTCCGACCCCGGCGCCAGCTCCTCCCGCAGCAAAGCCAGCGGAAAAGGCTCCAGAAAAGCCGGCCGCAGCCGCCAAGCCGACTCCGGCGCCAGCTCCGACTGCAGCTCCAGCTCCGACCCCGGTTCCAGCGCCAGCGCCAGCTCCTGCCGCTCCCTCCAAGTGAGTCACGCGCACAACGCGGACCGACGGATGGGTTCCTGAGTTCCGTTTGCCACGGTTCTCATTCCCGGCCCGGGCGTTTGGCGGAGGGATCGAAGAAAATCCGCACCTCGGCCTCGTCTCCGCCGATCAGGCTTCGGGCGTGATGCAGGGCTTCCCTGGTGGACCAGTTGGGCTTCCTTGGATCATGGGAAAACACGTTGGATCGGCCGATGGTTTCCAGGGTGCGTGAGCGGGTCAGGATGCCGACGACTTCGGGCGTGGTGCCGCTCAGAATCAGATGTCGCCCGGACGCGTGGAGGAAGCGCGCCAAGTCTTCCAAGGCCATCACGCTGGTGGCATCGAGTCGGTGGGCGTTCCGCATCCGCAGGATGATGACCTTCAGGTTGGGGTCCGCGCAGGAACGTTGGATCTCTCCGCGGAGCAGTTCCGCCGCGCCGAAGAAGAGTTCTCCCTCCACGTGGATCAAGGAGATGAGCGGGTGTTGGCGGGATCCGTCGATGGATTCGTGCATCTCTCCTTCATCGGTGAAATGATATTCCACCAGTTCGGGGCGGCTGGCCTTGCGCAGGTAGAGCATGATGGAGATGGAGACACCCAGGAACACCGCCTGGTGAAATGGCAGGACCAACGTGGCGAGAAACGTGGACAGCGTCACTGCGGCGTCCGAACGCGTCGCCGCCAGGCAGATGCGGATCTGGCGGACGTGGACCAGTGAACTGGCGATGCAGATCACAAGAGTCGCCAGGGCGCACTTTGGAATCCAGGTGATGATCTGGACGCCGGGCAGGGCGAGGAGAAGGGCTCCGGTGAGGCAGAGCAGCCCGCTGAAAACTCCGGCCAGGCGGGTTTCCGCGCCGCTGGAGTAGTTCAACTGGGAGCGGGTGAGCGATCCTGAGGCGGGGAGAGATTGGAAGAAGGAGGCAACGAGATTGGCGATCCCGAGACTCAACAGATCCTGATTCTGGTCGGGATGGTCTCCGCTGCGGCTGGCCAGGGTCTTGGAGATCACGCTGTTTTCCATGGCGGCGAGGAACGCGACGGAGATGGAGATTCCGAACAGGAGGCTGATGGAGTTGAAAATTCCGCCCGGGAAGGGAGGGATGGACGGGCGCAAATTGGCCAGGTTGAAGGCTTCAAAAGTTTCCACCTGGAAATGAAACCCGCGGAGCCCGCCTTGGAAGGCGCTGGCCAGGGCGAGGCTGATCGCGAAAACGGGCCAGCCTGGTCTGCAGCGGCGGGTCAGCAAGAAAACCGTCGCAGTGACCGCGCTCAGCAGCAGCGTCTCCCACTGGCAAGAGGGCAACGAGCGCGCGAGGTCCGCCAGCAAGCCGAAACAGGTTCGCGGACGAGGGTCTCCCGGGGGCAAATCGACTCCGAGAACCTGACGCAACTGGTTGGTCACGATGAGGACAGCGGCGCCAGTGATATAACCGACGACGACGCTTCGACTGATGTATTGGATGAGATCCGCGACCCGGAGATAGGCCCCGACCACGAGGATCAGGCCCACGAGGAAGACCAGCAGGGGGAGGAGGACGAGCTTGGCGGAGGGATCCTGGAACGTGGCGTAGAAGCCAAAAATCATCAGGGCGGTGCCGTTGGTCGGTCCCAGGATGGTGTGCCGGGAGCCGGCGAACGGGGCCGCCACCAGGGAGGCGATGGCGCTGCAAGTGATGCCGAAGTAGATCGGGACATCGGCAATCACGGCGTAAGCCATTCCCTGCGGCAGCGCCAGCAGCGCCACGTTCACGGCTGCCCGAAAATCAGAGCGGAACTTGCCCCGCCCGTATCCGCGCAAGTCCCCGAGCAACGGCAGCGGATCGATCCTTCGGCCCCGCAGAAAGGCGGCGAGCGCCGTCCAGGCCCGACGCAGCCATGCCCGGAGATGTTCGTTCACGATCCCTCCCGACCGAGATCGATGCCAAAGAAGTCCCGGAAGACTTGGCGATAGACCTCCCGTTTGAATCCAGGCACCCAGTCCAGCTGGAATTCGTCGGGCAAAATCCAGCGGAAGGCGGCAAATTCGGCGTCGTCTTGTTCCAGATCGATGTCCGCGTCCGAGCCCGAAAAACGGCACAATACATAGGTTTGCTCCTGCCCGTCCCAAACGCCCCGGCGCCGGTGATGGGGCGGGAAGTCGTAGCGGTAGCCGCTCCGGGAATGAAGCGGCTGGTAGCAGGTCTCCGACAAGCCGAGTTCCTCACGAACCTCGCGTTTCAGGGCATCGATCATCTCCTCACCTTCATCGACGCCGCCTTGAGGAAACTGCCAGGCCCCGCGGACGCCGATTCGTTCGGCCACCAGGATTCTCCCGTGCTCGTCCTGAAGGATGGCGGCGATGTTCGGACGATAGAGACGCATGGCGACAAAAAACCATTCGCTGGGGCAGCGTCAACTTGATCACGTGAGGAAACCGGGGCTGGCGGGAGCGATTCGCCTGTCACTGGCGAGCGAACTTCTGGACATGCCGCAATCCTTTCGCGACAATTGCCCGAATGCGGTGTTCACCTTACGGATTCTTTCTGCCATGAAAACCCAACCTTGCCTGATCTCCTGCTTCCTTCTTCTTTGTGGTTTGATGCCGCTCGCGGCGCAAAATTCGCCCTCCTCTAACACCAACTCCAACACCAACAATGCCAACGCCGTGCCGGAGGGGTGGCGGGGATTTTTATCCATCAGTTATAAGGAGAGCCGCTTCGTGATCCCGTATTCCAGGATCGTTTCGGTCAGCCGGGCCCAGTTCGTCATCGATGGCGGAGGCAAGGTCGACGAGGTCACTGTCGATACCACGGGAGGGGTTGTGGCCCGGTTCTACTATCTGGAAAGCCTCACCGAGAACAATCCGCTGAACGCGGTGCAGATCATCAACAACCGGGCGCAAAAACTCTCCGAACTGGCGGAAAAGCGGACCGGTGAGGATGGTCGGCAAGTGGTGAAACACTATCCTGACACCACCCACGCCAAGACGGTGGAGTTCAACCTGTCCCAAAAAAGCCAGCTCGATGCCATCTTCAATCACATCACGCGAAAGTGGATCGATGAGGGGGGCGATGGCCCGGCCCAGACCTTGAGCTTGTGATTTGGGGCGAGGCGTAGACCGGTGAACGGGCGCCTGTCGAAATCCTCCGCGAAGTCCTACCCTTCGGACGCAAGTCCTCGAAGGATTTCGACCGACGTTCAGCGGCCCAAAAATCCGTTGAGGAGATCCCGGCCCACCCCGACCGCGCCTTTCACTGCGCCCTCCACGGACTCTTTGATGGCCGCCGGGCTCTGCATGGTTTCGATGGCCGTCTTCACTCCGGCGGCGGCGAGTTTGGGCACCAAGTCGTTCTGGGGCGCGTCGACGGTTCCTGACAGATTGATATCCGTCCAAATGTAGCCGTTTTCCGTCAGGAGGAACACCGTTTGCTCTGCCCCGGGAAGCCAGCTGGCGCTGCCCGGGATCACCCCGAGCCGCAGTTTTCCTGACAATGCCTTGCCGTCCACCAGAAGGTTGCCGGTCAGGCGCGCCAAGCCATCGGACTGGATATCGATATTCTCCACCACCGTGCGGTTGCCGATCCGCTTGAATTGCGCGCTCGCGCCATCGCGCAAGGCGAGGCGCCGGAAGCGTTCGCTCCCGGTGTAAGTGGCAAGCGTTTCCAGGACGGGGAAAGCTTCCAGCATTCCCTTGTCCAAAGTGATCGTGCCGGTCTGGGAGAGTTGATCGGGGTGCGCTGGATCCCCTTCGATTTTTGCCGTGACCCGCAGATCGCCCCGCACCCTCTGGGTCCAGGCATCCGCCACCACGTCTTGTGCTTGCAAGTGATCGATGTTGGCGCGCAGCAGGACGGAGCCAGGCTTGCCCTGTCCACCCTTGGTGATATCTCCCTCCACCCGGATTTCGGCGCCGCTCGTCGTGCGGAGCAAGGCTTCGGACAGGAAGACGTCGCCGTTCTTGAGGTGGAGATCGATGCGGTCCACCTCGACCTTCTCCTGACCGGGGCGTCGGACGGAACCGCGGCGGATCTCCACCTTGAAGGCGTCCATGGACGGCGTGGGGGTGATCAAAGCCTGCATCCCGATGGCCTCGGACTTGGGCCCCTTGCCCTCGGTCCAAAGCAGGTTGAGATTGCTGATCCTGACGGAATCGATCTCGACGCGGTCTGGAATGAGGCTGCGGATCAGTCCGGAACCGCTCTTGGGCTTGGGTGAGGCTGCGTCCGTGCTGTCCGGGACCGTTTTTGCGCTGACCGGAAACGTCTGAGGACGTTTCTCCTGGGCTGAGAAATCGAGATCGGCTTGGTTGATGAGGATCTCCGGGATCTTCCAGACACCGCGCCGCAACTGGGCGGACCTGAGATCCAGCTCTGCGCGAAAGCCGGAGAGTTCGGCCAGAGCAAAAGAGGCGTCCTGATACCCGGTGGCGCGGAATCGATCCGTGTAGGCGGAAGAGCCCTCCCAACGAACCGAGTCGACCTTGGCATCCGCCTTGAGAGCGCGGGAAATTTCGCTGGAAACTTTGTCGCGGAACGCGGCGCTGCGAAGATAGCCCTTGGCGTAAGAGAGCAGGGCGAAGACGCCGACCGCCAGGGAGAGGACGAACAAGGCCCCGCCGATGAGTGCACCTCGGCCGATGGCAGTGCTCAGGTTCACGCCGTTGCGGGTTTTGTTGCGGGATCTTCTGCTCATTTGGGAATGCGTTCCCTGATCTTGCCAAAGATCGCGAGGTTTTTCTAGCCGAATGCTGGATTGTTTTCTAAAGATGAGAGATATCCGCCATTAACCAGTTTTTTCTCTCACCGTGCTCGAAATTCGCGATCTTCAGTTCACCATCAGAAAAGACGGGGCGGACATTCCGTTGCTGCAGAACATCTCGGTCAAAATCCCGTCCGGACACTTTGTGGCCATCGTGGGGCCTTCCGGGTGCGGCAAATCCACCCTGCTCAAGACCATCGCGGGGATCAATGTCGAGTCAGGCGGTGATCTTCATTGGGACGGGCGCAACCTCTCGGAGGACGGCGATCTGCAACCGGACGAGTTCGGTTATGTGCCGCAGTTCAGCATCGCGTTCGACGAACTCACGGTGGAGGAGAGCATCGACAACGCGATCCAACTTCGGTTGAAGACCCGGTCCCAGGCGGAGGTGGAACAGATTGCGGACCGCATCATTGAGGAAGTCGGGCTCGACGCCATCCGGGAGCGTCGGGTGGCGGTGCTGTCGGGCGGGCAGAAGCGCCGGTTGGGACTGGCGTTGGAGATGGCGACCGCTCCCCGGTTGCTGCTTTGTGACGAGGTCACCAGCGGGTTGGATCCCAAGAGCGAGAGTGAGATTGTGAATCTGCTGCACCGGCTCTCCAAATCGGGGGACCGGATTGTGGCCAGCGTCACGCACAGTCTGGGCCACCTCGACCTCTACGATTCGGTGCTGGTGCTGTATGCCGGCCGCGTGGTGTATCACGGACCGCCCTCGACGCTGGCCCACTATTTCGGGGTGGCCCTGGCCGAGGAGGTCTATCCCTCGCTGGCCACGCGGGAGCCGGAGCAGTGGGCGCAATCCTGGCAAAAGCACCGGGAAGCGTATTATGCAGCGATGCCCGGCTTCGCGGCTCCGGCACCTCAGCCCGCCGCAGGCGATGAGGCATCGGCCAAGCGGGCGGGCCGGCCTGACTTTTTCACCCAGCTTTTTGTATTGTTGGGACGCCGGTGGACGATTTTTTTCCGGGACCGGACGCAACTGTTGTTGCAGGTCGCGATGCTTCTGATTTTTCCGGCGGTGGTGGTGCTCTTTGCCTTGGATGGCGTTCCGAGCCTGAAGCGGGCGTCGGAAAACCGCGCCCCCGGGCTCGAGCAGGAGATGAAGGAGAAGATCCAGATCGCGGAGAACCGGGCGGAGGTTGGTGGTTTGCTTTCGGGCTTGGTGATGTTTCAGGTGGTTCTTTTGGCTTTGATGGGCTCCAACAACTCCGCGCGGGAGATCGCCGCGGAGCGATTGATCTTTGAAAAGGAAAAGTTGGGCGGGCTCCGGATCAGCAGTTATCTGGGCAGCAAACTCTTGTTCCTGGCGGTCCTGGTGACGGTGCAATCCGTCTGGATGTATCTCTTTGTGAACATCTTCGCGCAGGTGCCGGCCGCTCCCTTGGTGCATGCCGGGCTCTTGATCTTGGTGAATGCCGCCATGACCGCGGTTTGTCTCGGAATCTCCGCGGCCATGGGGTCCCCTGACCAGGCGTCGTTGCTCAGCATTTATCTGGTGGGATTCCAGTTGCCCCTTTCGGGCGCGGTCCTGGCGCTCCCCTCGGCGGTTGAACCCTTGATCCAGCCCTTTATCTCCGCGTATTGGAGTTGGTCGGGCATTGTCAGGTCATTGGAGGATCGGTTCTTTGCCGCGGTCGATACGGTGACGGAAGCGAGTCTCCGGCCGGCGGGGCTCTGTTTCCTGGTCCTCACGATCCACTTGGTATTTGGCGTCATCCTGTCGTTTGCCGGCGCGGCGCGTTCCCGGTGGAGTCATTGAGGTGACGCGGAATATTCGTTTCCGAAAACCGCGGTTTGTCCTATACTGATCACCAGACGCGTCTTTGCCCAGATTTCCTCATGCCTCGCCGATCTCGCCATTCGTCAGGAGCCAACACCAACCAGATCCTGGGATTGGTGGGAGGCCTGCTCTTCATCCTCCTCGTCGGCGCGGTGGTCGCCTTTTTGTTGCTCGGCGATGGCGGATCTCCGCGCCGATCCGTGCGCGCGGCGGCCGCGACCGAGTTCAGTTTGCGCGACTACTTGGACAATGCCAATTCCCTGCGGGGAAACACCTACCGGGTCGACGGGACGGTGGAGGAACAGCTGCGTTGGACGCGGGACCGGGGGAGGCTGATCAGTCTTCACGTGGACGGAACGTCCGAAGGATCGCCTGTGCCGATTTTGGTTCCGCAAGATTTCAGCCACGTGAGCATCGAAAAAAATACCGACCTGACCTTTGTCGCTGAAGTCGGGGACAACGGATTGTTGGTCGCACGGGACGTTCGTCCCAAGTGAGGAGTTTCCCTTTCATCATGAACATTTCGAGATTGCTTCTTTTGATCTGTCTGCAGGGGATCCCCTCTGCGGCTTGGGCCCAGGTTTTCACGCCGCAATCGACCGGAACGGCCACTCCATCAGGTGCCTCTCCCGGATCCTCCAGCACCGGTTCGCCATCGACTTCCACCTCCACTTCTTCATCAGCCAACTCCTCCAAGGGGAGCGATCCCCTGATGGGAAATGTGCTGCCCCTCTTCGATCCCTCGAGTGAAACGCTGATGTTCGAGGGACAGATGTGGGACATCAATGACAACCGCATTTTCAACGCTCGTTTCGAGAAATACCTGAACGCGCCGCCTGCCAACGACAAGGAGGATCAGGCGTATCGCAGCACCATGGAACTCATCAGGCAGACGCTCTCGCCTCACAACAAGGCCAAAGGGGGGCGGGTCGACCTGAACGGAGCGGTGGCTTTGTTGGAAAAGGCCTCCACCTTTCGTCAGGACGGCAGGATGTCGGAATCGATTGCCAATGCCGTTTACAGAATCTGGCTGGCGCGCAAACAGGGGCGTGAGCTGGAGATGGCCAACGAACGGCTGCGTCGGGTGAGATCGGACACGGTGCGGAACGCGGAGCTATCCAGCCGACCCAACATGTTGCGGCCGGGGAACAGCTCCCAGGGGGCGGGCGGCGCTGCGGCGCAACCGCAGGCGGATCGTGCCGAGGACATGGTGGGGCGTCTCAGCGCCGCCGGGGAATACGCGACGCGCTACGCGGAGATTCAGGCAAAGATCACCGCCAATGAGGGGGTCATGGCGGTATCCGAGTTGGAGAGCAAGCTGGAGTTCCAGGGATTGATGGTCCAGTTTTTCGTGCAGCGCCGGTTTGAGCACGTCATTGCCGCGGCCAGGATCTACACCGAGTTCTATAACGATGGCGGAGGTCGTCTTCAGTTCAAAGAGGGATCGGACGCCTCCAACATGTTCAAGGACGTGGCGGGATTCGATCCCACCGTGACTTCTTTGGACAGTCTAGCCAATGAGGCGATTCAGGACACCGCGCAAGCGATCGAGGCCTTCAACTTCCTCATTGAAAAAGGGGAGCGTGCCAGTGCCAGCAAACGGTTGATGGAGGCTTTTGTTCTTGGCGAGTTCCTGCCGCCGGTGCAGACCGTGGAGCTCGAGAAGAAGCAATCCATCCTGGAATTCGTTCGGGCTTACAACCAGATGCTCTCCTCTCTTGAGGTCAAGGATTACGCGTTGGCTGAAGAGAAGGTGAATGCCATGCGCGGTTTGGCGCAGGACTTTGATCATTCCAAACCGCTGGCCGCCATCAATACGGCCCGTCTCACCAGCAACATGCACGTCCAGACGGCCATCAATGAGGGCCTGCGCGGCAATGAACAGGCTTACAAGGAGAACATCGCCGCCGCCACCCAGATCTGGCCCACCAATCCCGAATTGAAGACGGCGTTCGATTCCATGGCCAAGCAGGGCAACCGCCAAATCCAGACCATCAACGATCTGGATCGCCTCATCGCCACGCGCAGTTTCCGCCAGATCAATACGGACAAGGGTCGTTACATCGCCGCCGTGGTGGATGATCCGAAGCGCCAGGAAGCACTGAACGAGATCATCACCAACATCACGACGATCGACATCTCCATTCAACAGGCCCGCAAACTGGCCGAGGTCGGGAACACTTATGGCGCTTGGGAGACCGTTGAGGAGGCTTTCAAGGAGTTTCCTGACGATCCGCCCCTCAGCAAGGCGCGTTCCGATTACGCCACGGAAGTGGCTTCCTTCGTGAGCGCCTTGAAGCGGGCGGAGGAGCTGGAGGATCGTGGGCAGACCGGTGCCGGTTTGGCGTGGTATCTGAAGTCCCGGCAGATGTATCCCGCCAGCAGTTATGCGGCCGCAGGCATCAAGAGGTTGGTGGACAAATCCTTGCCGGAGCAGGCTCCGGTGACGCAGCCATAGGCGCGGGGCGGGCGCTGACGAGTTCAGTGACCAACGAAAAACGCGGCCCTGCGGAAATCTTGTGAATCTCAAATCCAGATAAAAAAAGGGAGCTTTGTGAGCTCCCTTTTTCTTTTGGATCAAACGGGTGGGGCGATCAGCCCTTGAAGGTGTAGCGGGCTTCCTTGCCGGAACCTTTCTTGACGATGCCAGGGAGCTCCCGGAGTTTCTTGGCGGTGGTCTGGTAATTTACGCCGGAACGGACGCTGATCTCCTTCTGTGAGAGACCTTCGCTGTTGGCTTCCTTGATCGTGTTCATGATCTTGTCATTCACCAGATCAGAGGGCATCCGGGTGCGCTTCTTCTTGGCGCCGACTTTGACGGACTTGACGCGCGCGACTCGTGGGGCGACGCGGGCCGTGGTGGGTTGGGTAGGAGTTGCGGCCCGAGCGGAGGGGGATTCCGCAGGGGAAGAGATGCGGCGGGTGGTGCCGGTGAGGGCCTGGATCCGGCTTTGGGCTTCGCGCACCTGTTGTTCCAGGACAGCCAGGCGTTGGGAATGCAGAGCACTGAGTTGCTTCTCCAGTGCGGTAATTTGTTTTTCAATTAGCGTGATATCGCTTGTGTTCATGCCGCGCCTTTCCGCTATAAAGAAACCAAAGTCAATGGGAAACTGCTGTTATGACAATAGATATCATGGAAAATAAATTAAAAACAGTGAATTGCGAAATGGCCTGGGTCGCAAAATATTGAAGATGAGACGGGTTGGGCACGGGAGCGGGCGGAGCGGATCGTGCCGTGGTGGCTCTGCCAAATTTTTCTTTGACAAAAGCCAGAAAGACGACGTAGGTCCCACCCCGCCTGTAAGGAGTTGTTTTGAACAATGCCGTTGGTCTCTGGGGTTGGACGGGCCGTCAAGTGCCTGATCCAAAGGGACTCCCCCCGGAGGAAACCCGGTTTCTTAGAATCCTATGCCGACCAATCTTGCTCGTTTTGAAATGCCGAAGCACCTCGTGAAAGACGAGGAAACGGCGACCGAAACCTATGCTTGTTTCACCGCTGAGCCGTTCGAGAACGGTTACGGTCATACCATTGGGAACTCATTGCGCCGGGTTCTGCTCGCCTCCTTGGAGGGAGCGGCGATCACTTCGGTGCGGATCACGGGTGCGGATCATGAGTTCACTTCGCTTCCCGGGGTGGTTGAGGACGTGACTGATATCATCCTCAACTTGAAGAAGGTGAGGTTTCGGCATTTCGACCGCAAGGAACCGGCGACCTTGAGCATTTCGGTGGATCGTGAGGGTCCGGTGACGGCGGCTGATATCCAGGAATCCTCTCAGTATGAGGTGGTCAACAAGGATCAGTTGATCTGCACCTTGGATCGCAAGACCAAGTTCGAGGCGGATCTGGAAGTGCGCGTGGGACGCGGCTTCAACACCAGTGACGACAACAAGTATGCAGAGATGCCGATTGGGGTGATTGCCATCGATTCCATCTTTTCGCCGGTGCAGCGGGTCAAGTATGCGGTGGAATACACACGGGTGGGGCAGCGCACGGATTACAACAAGCTGGTGTTGCACGTCTGGACGGATGGACGGATCGATCCGTCCGATGCGTTGTTGCAGTCGTCGGCCATTCTTCGTCACCACCTCGATGTGTTCGTGAATTACGACGATTCGCTGATCCACTTTGAGTCGGAGGCTCCGGCGGAGAGCGAGGAGAACGCGGAGTTGAAGAAGTTGCTCAACATGAGCGTGAACGAGATCGAGCTTTCGGTGCGGGCCGCGAACTGCCTCAACAATGCCAACATCACGTCGGTGGGACAACTGGCGATGAAGAGCGAGGCGGAGATGCTGAAATATCGCAACTTCGGCAAGAAATCGTTGAACGAGATCAAAGAGAAACTTTCCGAGTTGGGGCTCTCCCTGGGGATGCAGATCGATCCGCATCTGATGGACTCTCCGTATCCGGCTCCGTTGTTGGGGGATTTGAAACCGCGCGGGGGTGGGCTCACTGATCTCATTGATTTGAACCTTGGCAATTCCGACGACTGAGCCTAGGGTCTCCGACTAGCAAACCTGAACTGAACATTCCATGAGACACCGGCAGAAAACCGCAAAGCTTCAGCGGACCGCATCCCATCGCCGGGCATTGCTGGCCAATATGGCCTGCAGCCTGATTGAGCACGGCAGCATACGAACCACCCTGGCCAAGGCCAAAGCGCTCAGGCCCGTGGCGGAGAAGCTGGTGACCCTGGCCCGCAAAGACACTCTGCACGCGCGCCGCACGGCGGTGGCCTTTCTCCGGCAGAAGTCCCCGGTCAAACAGTTGTTTGAGCAGGTTGTGCCGGCGGCTGCGGGTCGTCAGGGGGGCTACACCCGGATCACCAAGCTTGGCTTCCGCCGCAGCGATGCGGCTCCGATGGCCATCATCCAATGGGTGGATCTTCCGGGAGCGCCAAGTTCGGATCAGACCGAGGAGACGGCCTGATCCCGGTTCGCCGCCCGGATCCGTCTGGATCGCGGGAAGGCTTCATGATTCGGTTTCAGATGCGGGCGCGTGGTTCCTTCGGGACTTGCGCGCTCGTATCGTTTTCGGTTGATTCCTTTTTCTCCTAATTGGCAAACGCTTCCGGCATTCACGATGCAGATTCCTGATTCCGCTCCGTTCACCGAAGAGCAGCGCTTGGCGCTGAATCGTCTTCTGCCCACGATCACGCCGTCTCAGCTGACTTGGCTGACAGGGTTCGTCGCAGGGGTGCAAGCCGCCTTGCAACAGCCCGGTTTGGCTCCGGCCGTCACGCTGGAACACACCGTCGCCGCGGTGCCGGTCGCGCTGCCTTCGGTAGGTGCGGTGCCCGCGGGCCTGCCGAGCTTGGCGATCCTTTACGGCAGCGAATCCGGGAACGCAGAAGGCTTGGCCCAGATGGCCCGCAAAGAGGCGACCAAGCGGGGTTTCAAGGCCACGGTCATCGACATGGCAGAGCGGGGGGTCGCAGAACTGTCCAAGGAAAAGCGTCTGCTCGTCATCACCAGCACTTGGGGGGACGGTGATCCGCCGGACAATGCGGTGGCGCTTCATGCGGCTCTGATGTCGCCCTCGGCCCCATCGTTCGCCGGGGTATCCTTTGCGGTGTGCGGGCTCGGGGACACGAGCTACGACAAATTTTGCCAGACCGGCAAAGACTTCGACCGCCGGCTCGAGGAATTGGGGGCGGAGCGTTTTTTTGATCGGATCGATTGCGACACCGATTACGAGGCGCCGTTCGCCCGGTGGTTGGAGGGGGTGCTTGGCGAGTTGCAAAAACGCTCCGCCGGGGTCCAGGCCTCGGTTGTTTCCACTGCGGTGAGTGGTGAGGTGGTGTCGCTTCCGGTCTACGGGAAGAAGAATCCGTTTCCCTCACCTGTGAAGGAAAAGATTTTGTTGAGCGGGCGAGGATCCGGCAAAGAGGTGTGGCATCACGAGTTTCTCTTGGAGGGATCCGGGATGGCGTATGAGCCGGGGGACTCGTTGGCGGTGGTGCCGGTGAATCGCTCTGAGGACGTGGAGGCGATTTTGTCGGCCGGCAAGTTTGAGCGATCGAGTGTGGTGGTGGATGGAGTTGCCTGTGAGTTGGCGACTGCCCTCCAGTTGCACTATGACTGCACCAGTCTGACCAAGAATCTGGCGGGGAAATATAATGAGATTGCCAAGTCGGGCAAGCTCTCCCAATTGTTGGCGGATGGGGACGCGTTCCGTGAATATCTTCATGGGAGGCAGGTGGTTGACCTGTTGATTGATTTCCCGGTTCAGGGGCTTCCGGCAGCCGATTTTCTGGCCTTGCTCCGCAAGATGCCTCCCCGTCTCTACTCGATTGCCTCGAGTTTGCGGGCGCATCCGGACGAGGTGCATCTCACCGTGGCGGCGGTTCGGTATCAGACGCATGGGCGGGACCGGGTTGGGGTGGCTTCCACCTATCTGGCGGACCGGGTGAAAGTGGGCGAAACGGTTCCTGTCTACACGACGGCCAACAAGAATTTCAAACTCCCCGCGGATGGGGATACGCCGATTGTCATGGTGGGCCCGGGGACCGGGGTGGCGCCGTTTCGTGCCTTTCTGCAAGAGCGTCAGGCGGTGGGAGCCAAAGGGCGGAACTGGCTCTTCTTTGGCGACCAGCGTTTCACCCTGGATTTCCTCTATCAGGTGGAATGGCAGGAATATCTCAAGGACGGTCTGTTGACGCGCCTTGATGTGGCTTTTTCGCGGGACCAGAAGCGCAAGATCTATGTCCAGAACCGCATGGAAGAGCGTGCGGAGGAGTTGTGGCGTTGGCTTGAGGAGGGGGCTTTCTTCTATGTCTGTGGCGATGCCAGCCGGATGGCTGGAGATGTCCACGAGATGTTGATCCGCATCGTGGAGAAGTGCGGACAAAAGAGCCGGGGTGACGCTGAGGCCTATGTCGAGGGGATGCGTCAGACCAAGCGTTATCTTCGGGACGTCTACTGATCGGGGCGGGCCGCGGTTGGGTGAGGAGCCCCTTGAAAGACGCCGCGAATGCCTTTGTTTTGGGAAAGCGATGAGGCGTTGGAGGGTGGAAACAGGCTCTCAGGGGGTCTCGAAGTGGAGGCGACCGATATCGGTACGGCGCTGACAGCCTTCGAACCGGATCTTGGCCGCTTCGGAGTGGGCTTTGGCGACCGCAGCCTCCCGGGTGGGGGCTTGGGCGACCACGGCCAAGACGCGGCCCCCTTGAGTGAGGTAGTTTCCGGCGTCGTTCCGGCGCGTGCCTGCGTGGTAGATGCGCACGTTCGAGGCGGCCTCCAGGCCCTGGATGAGGTCGCCGGTTTTGATTTGGTCAGGATAACCGGCGGAGGCGAGAATCACACAAACGCTCCAGTCCGGTGAAAAGCGGATCAGATTTTTCTCCAGTTTGCCGCGGGCACCGCTTTCGATGTAGCGGGCGAGGTCGCCCTGGATGAGTGGCAGGACAGCTTGCGCTTCCGGGTCGCCGAAGCGGCAGTTGTATTCGAGCACTTTCGGGCCTGCGTCCGTGAGCATCAGTCCGAAATATAGGAAACCTTGATAGGGCAGTCCGTCCGCTTGCAGTCCTTGAATGGTGGGAGCGACGACATCGCGCTCGATTTCCGCGAGCAATTCCGGAGAGATCAATCCCTCACGGCAGGAGACGGCCCCCATGCCGCCGGTGTTGGGGCCCTCATCGTTGTCGCGGATCCGTTTGTAGTCGCGTGCGGGTGCAAGGATCTGGTAATCGGCGCCGGAGACGGCGGCAAAAATGGAGATTTCCGGGCCGAAGAGACACTCTTCCACGAGCAGGTCGCCCGGGCCGAAGCGGCGTTCGAGGAAGACTTCGCGAAGGAAAGCCTCCGCCGTGGCGGAATCGTGGCAGATGGCCACGCCTTTGCCGGCGGCCAAACCGTCGAACTTCAGGACTGTGGGGAAATGGGTGATGGCGTTGCGGGCCTCTTCATACGTGGTGGCGCGCTGATAGCTGGCGGTGGGGATGCCGTGACGGAGCATGAATTGCTTGGCGAATTCCTTGCTCGCTTCGAGTTGGGCGGACTCTTTGGGTGGGCCCCAGCAGGGGACGCCGATGGCGGCGCAGGCGCTGGCGAGACCTTCGTCCTTGATGAGATAGCTCTCTTCGCCGGCGACGCAGAGGTCGATGCGCTCGCGCTGCATGAAGCTGGCCAAGCTGGCCAGGCTGTCGGCCGTGACCGGGCGGGCCAGGGTGTGGATGGCGTCGCTTCCGGGGAAGGCAAACAGTTCGGTCCCGGAAGGGGACTCATGAAGTGCGGTCACCAGGGCGTGCTCCCGCCCTCCTTTGCCTACCACCAGAATTCGCATGCCGAGATGTAGCGCAAGAAGCGGATCGCTCAACGTGCAATCTTGGATTCAGCGAGGGGGAAGGGCGTGTTCCCAGGAAGTGAACCGTTCGCGGAGGGTCCGGGCCATCCAACGGTTGATTTCAGTGGCATCCTTTTGGGGGAAACGATGGTCCGGCTGAAATGCGGGTTGCATGGTGACGGCCTCAAGACCGCGCTGGGTCTGGGCGTGCCAGACGGTCTCCCACCACTTGAGATGAGATTCGAGGGTTGCGGCGTGTTCCGGGAGGCGTGGGTCGGGAACTTGGGGTCCTTCCGAGAAGCCGACGGAAGCGTGGAGATGCCAGCAATTCTGAGCAAGTTCCCGGAGCAGGCGTGGATCGTCGTCCAGGACCAAGCGTCCCGCGACGCAACACCATTGGGCAAAGTTGCAGGCAATCTTGAGATCCGGGAGTTGTTTCACGATTTCCCGGGCGATCCAAGGATGGAAAAAGGATCGACCTCGGCTGGTCTCCAGGGCGATATCGACTCCGTATTCCGTCTCCATTCGCAGGACCTTCTCGAAGAAATCGATTTGCAAGGCGAGCGGCCAAGCATCGGACCCGGTGCGGACGTTGATGAGCAGGGGAGAAAGATCGAGGCAGCACTCGATGGCGGAACGCAGCTCGAGGAGGTGTTGGTTGGGTGGGATGGAGGGGGCGGGCGACGAAGTCTCGCCGGTGGAGATGTCGCCGACAAAGGCGAGCCCGGCTTCTTGGAGGTGTTCGTGGAGGAGGAGTCGTTGCTCCGGTGCGGATGGGGGCGCGGCCTGGAGGCCATCGAATCCTGAGGGGCGGGCGCTTTGGATGGCGTCTTCGAGGGGGCCCTGGTGACCGCGCAACGGCTTGAAGAGGAGGAGAGGCATCGCTCTTGAGAAAAGAAAACAGTGGGACAGGTCCCGGTAGCGGCTTGACTGGCGCGGGTCCAACAAAAAAGTCGGTCGGGCACCGGGACTTCGCAGCGCCATGTCCAACGGGGGCATTGCGCCGGAAACCCCTCATGACAAACTCCAAACTTTCCCGCTTTTTCACGATGATCCGATTCCTTGTTGCTGCGCTCCTGGTTCCCTTTGGTTTCACCCTTTCAGCGGCGGAAAAGCCGGGGGATTGGGTGCGGTGGCGCGGTCCGTTGCAGAGCGGGGTGAGCCTGGAGCATTACAAAAAGCCGGTCTTCGAGCCGAAGGCGGTTTGGGAGGTGGAATTGGCGGGCCGGGGCACGCCGGTGATTCATGACGGGCGTCTGTATGCCTGGGGATACCGCGGCCAGGGACCGGATTTGCAAGAGGTGCTGATGGCGACCGACGCCGCGACCGGGAAAGTGCTCTGGGAGCGGAGCTTCAATGATTTCATTTCGGACACGGTGTATGACCGGTATTCGGTGGGTGCGCCGGTGGTGGATCCGGAGACCGGGAACATCTACCTGCACACCACCTACGGGATCTTCAATTGCCATGACCGGGACGGGAACCTGCTCTGGGAGATTTCGATGATGGAGCGCTTTGGTCGTCTGACCTTTCCCAACGGTCGGGCCGGGGCCTGTGTCATCGATGGGGACTTGGTCATCACCCGTGCCGTCACTGCCTATTGGGGGGCTGACGGTCCGGCGCGCGACCGGTTTTTTGCCTTCGACAAAAAGACGGGAGACTTGGTGTGGGCATCGAGCCCCGGGGTGGGGGATCCCTACCTGAAAGACACCTCCTTTTCGACGCCTTACCTCACGACTCGGAACGGTCGCCGGGTGATGTATGTGGGTCTGGGGTGCGGCAATCTGGCGGCGCTCAACGTGGCCGACGGCAAGCCCTTGTGGCGTTTTCAGGTGACGGTTGGCGGTCTCAATGCCTCTCCGGTGATTCACCATGGGGACAAGGTGATCTGCATTCATGGGACGGAGAACGTCGATTCCACCGAGACCGGCCGGATGGTGGCTCTGAAGCTCCCGGCGGATGACGCCAAAGCGGGCGGCGAAGTGGAGGAGGGGCAGGGTGGTGCGCCCAAGATTTCCAACGAATGGTGGCGCAACAACCTTGAGATGTTTGGCAGTTCTCCGGTGATTGTCGGGGACCGGCTCTACCAGGTCACCATGAACGGAGAGCTGCATAGTGTGGACGCGAGCAACGGGAAGATCCTCTGGACCACCAAGCTTGGAACGGACCAGATTTTGGCGTCGCCCCTCTACGCCGATGGATTGCTCTACATCACCATGAACCAAGGTTTGCTCTATGTGATCAAGCCGACGGATGCCGGTCCGGAGACGCTTCACCGCATTGAATTGGAGGGCAATTGCCACGGTTCACCCTCGCTTTCCAACGGCATCCTGTATGTGCACACCATGCAGAAGCTGTATGCTTTCCGGATCCGCAATGAGGGCATCAGTTATGATTCTGTGCCGGCAGAGGAAGCGGTGGTGGCGGGGGCTCCGGCCTCGATCCGGGTCGTGCCGAGCGATGTCTTGATGGAGCCCGGCGACAAGTTGGCCCTGCATCTTTCCAAGGTGGATGCGAATGGAAATGTGCTCGGTTCGGCGGGTGTCGCAAAGTGGGAATCATTCATTCCTCCGACCGCCAAGGTGAAGGCGGTTTTGGATGCCAAAGTGGAAGGGACCGAGATTGCGGCGGGTCCTGGGGCGAAACAATCTGCCGGGATCTTCAAGGGCACCGAGGATGGCATTTCGGGGATGGTCCGGGGCCGGGTGGTGGCACCGCTTCCGTTCACCGAGGACTTTGAGAAGTATCAACTCTCGGTGGATCATCCGGTGGACGGGGTGAAGTTCGCCTACCCGCCGCTGCCCTGGATCGGGGCGCGGCTGAAGTGGGAAGTGCGCGAGGTGAATGGGAGCAAGGTGCTGGCCAAGACGCTCGACAACATTCTCTTCATGCGGTCGCTTTCCTTCTTTGGGCACCCGGATTCATCGAATTACACGATGCAGGCCGATGTGATGACGGACGGAAACCGACGCATCAAATCGAGCGTGGGGCTGATCAATCAGCGATACAATCTGTCGCTGGTGGGGAACTCGAACCTGTTGGAGATCAGTTCGAACCACGAGCGGGTCAAGCACAGTGTGCCGTTTCCGGTGACCGCGAACCAGTGGTATACCCTGAAACTTCGGGTCGATGTGAACCCGGACGGATCGGGTGTGGTTCGCGGCAAAGCTTGGGGGCGTGAGTCTGCCGAGCCGGACGCGTGGACGATCGAGTTCACCCACAAAAACGCCCACAAGAAGGGGGCTCCTGGCATTTTTGGGTTTTCCCCGCAAAGTCAAAAGAGTGTCTACATCGACAACATCAAAGCCACGCCGAACCGCTGAACTGAACTCCTCACTTTCCAATCGTTGCATTATGAAGAAACTCACGATTTCCCTGCTCGCCGTTGCCGGCGTGGTTCCGTCCCCAAGCTGGGCCGCTGATTGGCCGCAATGGGGAGGAACCTCCCACAAGAACATGGTTTCCAAGGAGCCCGGTATTCCTGTCGAGATCAAGGCGGGTGAAGGGGCGACGGTGGAGGAGATGGCGGCGGCCGGCACCAACCTGAAGTGGGTGGCGAAGCTGGGTTCCCAGACTTACGGAACCCCCACCATCGCCGCCGGGCGCGTGTTGGTGGGCACGAACAACAATGAGCCCCGCAACGCGGCCGTGACCGGGGACCGCGGGGTGGTGATGTCGTTCGATGAAAAGACGGGAGCCTTTCAGTGGCAGTTGACGACGCCGAAGTTGGGAGCTGGCAAGGTGTCCGACTGGGAATTCCTCGGGATCTGTTCGTCGGTGACGATTGATGCCAAAGCGGGGGTGGGCTACGTGGTGACCAACCGCGGCGAAGTCCTGGCCCTGGACCTGGATGGGATGGCGGACGGCAACGACGGTCCCTACCAGGACGAGGCGAAATACCAGGCTGGAGGATTGGACGGCGTGGGCAACGGCAAGGAAACTCCCGCCGGCAAGCAGGATGCGGACATCGTCTGGGGATTTGACATGCGTGGCGAACTTGGGGTGTTTCCTCACAACGTCACCAGTTCCTCGGTGGTCATGGATGAAAAGAATCTCTATGTCACGACGTCGAACGGCGTGGATTGGTCGCACCTGAACATTCCGGCTCCTCTGGCTCCGTGTCTGGTGTCGATCGACAAGGCGACCGGCAAGCTGGTGGGTGAGGAAGGCGCGGGAATTGGCGAACGGATCATGCACTGCAACTGGTCGTCGCCGACCTTTGCGAATCACAATGGAAAGCCGATGGTGATTTTCGGCGCCGGGGACGGGTTTGTGTATGGATTCAATCCGGAAACGGTGAAGGACAAGGAGGGGTTCGACGTTCTCCAGGAGATCTTCCGATACGACGGGAACAAGAAGGAATATCGTTTCAACCAGTCCAACGAGCCGATCAAATACGCCACCTATCCGGGCCCGAGCGAATACATCGCCTCGGCGGTCTATCATGACGGCAAGATTTATGCGGCGATCGGGCAGGATCCGGAGCATGGTGAGGGGGTCGGGCTGTTGAGCTGCATCTCGGCGGATTCCAAGGGAGCGTCCGCGGCCCCCGCGGGAGCGCTTTGGACCTATGATGGGATCAAGCGCACGATTTCCACACCCTCGGTCACAGATGACGGGTTGGTTTTCATCGCTGATTATTCCGGCAAGCTCCACTGTGTGGATGCGAAGACCGGCAAACTGGTTTGGGAACACGACACGTTCAGCCACATTTGGGGCTCGAGCCTGGTGGTGGATGGACGTGTCTACCTTGGGACTGAGGATGGCGAGTTGATAGTGATCAAAGCCTCCGCCAGCGCGGACGCGAATCATGACGGCAAGATCAAGGATCAGGAGGTGCTCAGCACCGTGGACTTTCCCGACCCGATCTATTCGAGCCCTGTCGTTGCCAACGGAACTCTCTACGTCACCACCCAGACGCATCTTTACGCGTTTGCGGCGAAGAAGTGAGACCGGAGCGCGGAGCCTCCCGCCACAAATCCTGAAGGATGGCGAAACCGGTGAGGGGCTCCAAACCGTAAACAAACCGTTCACCCGAGGGGATCGCCAAATCGGTCCCCCCGCACCCACTCAATCCATGTTAGGTTTTGGAAGAAAGAATCCCGGAGCAGCCGCCGTCGGCGGTGCGGTCTCTGTCCCCGCGTCAGCGCAACCTCAACCCCCGAAAAACGCCGTGTCCACCGCGAATCCGCCCCTCACTCCCGCCGCCGCCAACGAGCAGCTCGACGCTCACCTTCGAGAGATCATCGAGTGGCACTTCTCTCCGGAGACGGGTTGCCCGTTCTGGCTGGATTGGAAAGCCAAGGCGGGTTGGGATCCGCGTCAGGAGATCAAGACGCACCATGACTTGGTGAAGTTCGATCATTTCCAGGACGAGTGGCTTCGGGACGAGAAGAACGAGCGTTTTGTGCCCAAGGGAATGGGAGGACGTCCGTTCAACGTGTTCGAGACGGGAGGGACCACCGGGTTGCCGAAGCAGCGGGTTGGTTGGGACGATTACAAGCACGATTACGAGCAGTTTGGCGACAACCTGAGCGACGAGTTCTTTCCGCGAGGGAGCAACTGGATCATGGTGGGGCCGACTGGACCGCGCCGGTTGCGGTTGGCGGTGGAGCACCTGGCGAATTACCGGGGCGGATCTTGTTATCACGTGGATCTGGATCCTCGTTGGGTGAAGCGATTGATCAGCCGCAAGCAGTATGATGAGGTGGAGCGGTATCAGGCCCACGTCATTTCGCAGGCGGTCGAGATCATCAAGCACCGGGACATCGCCTGCATTTTCACGACTCCGAAATTGTTGGCGTCGTTGGGCGAGCGGATTTCGGTGCCAAGTCAGGGACTGAAGGGTTGCTTCTGCGGGGGCACTTCGATGACGCCCGAGTATGTTCGCTTCCTGCAAGTGGAGGTGCTGGAGAACAAGGCCCAATTTGTTCCGACCTATGGCAACACCTTGATGGGGTTGGCTATGAGTGTGCCGGAGGAGTTGGCCCAGAACAATTATTCCGTGACCTATTGGGCGCCTCAACCTCGCGCCATTCTGCGGATTGTCGATCCTGACAAGACCGAGAAGACGATGGACTACGGTCAGTATGGGCGGGTCGAGTTGACCACCCTGACCAAGGAATTTTTCATGCCGCGGTTTCTGGAGCGGGACGAGGCGATTCGCCGCCCGCCTCACGCGAAGTTTCCTTGGGACGGAGTGGGCGATGTCCGCCCGTTTGGATTTCTGGAGAACAAGATCATCGAGGGGGTTTATTGATATGAGCGTGCCGCACATTCCCATCCTCCGCCGGGGGATTCCTTACGAGAGTCTGGATGTCCAAACCGTCTCCAACGTGGCCGGCACCGCGCCTGCCTGCGAGGTCAGTTTCGCCTGCGCGGACATGATCAAGCACGATCTTCTGCACATCGGTGAGGCCCGGGACGCCTTACAGAAGTTTCGGTGCGAGGATTTGGTGCGCATCTGCAAGGTGGCGGCGGATCTGTTCCTGACCGATACCTTGCCGGTCGGCAGCCGGGGAGATCTGCAGTCGCCGGAGGATTACGTGCGGCAGTTGGCGATGACCAGCGGTTTGCCGCATTCGTTGATCCGGATGAACATGAAGCGGCTGCACGGAGTTTTGGTGCAGACGGACGTGATTCTCAAAGGATTGACGCGTGGGCTGGACCTGTCCGTGTTGGACAAGGGGTATGGCGATCAGAACGGCTCTCCGGTGAGCTTTGCGGCGGTGACAGATTGTCTCGGGGTGGTGCTTCCGAGCAATTCCCCGGCGGTCAACGCGCTCTGGGTGCCCTCGATTGCCCTCAAGATTCCGGTCCTGCTCAAGCCGGGACGCGAAGAGCCTTGGACGCCCATGCGCCTGATCGAGGCCCTAAAGAAGGCGGGGGCGCCGCCTGAGGCTTTCAGCTTTTATCCGACCCAGCACGATGGGTCCGGTGCGATCATCCGTCGCACGGGACGGGTCATGCTGTTTGGGGGAGACGACACCGTCAAGGAGTACGAACACGACCCCAGGGTTGAGGTGCACGGGACCGGTTATTCCAAGATCCTCATCGGCGAGGACGAGATCGAGAATTGGCCGAAATACATCGATACCATTGTGGAGTCGGTGAGTGCCAATTCCGGGCGCAGCTGCATCAATGTCTCGGTGATTGTGGTTCCCAAGTATGGGGACGAGATCGCCAAGGCCGTGGCCGAGAAACTTTTGGCGATCGAGCCGCTGGCTCAGGATGATCCGAACGCCAAGTTGTCGGGCTTTGCCAACCCGAAGTTTGCCAGCATGATCGATGGTGCCATCGAGTCCGGCCTGAAGGACGGGGCCTGGGATGTTTCGGAGTCGTTGCGTCAGGGGCGGAAGCGGTTTCAGTCGAGGGATGGCATGAACTACCTCTTGCCGACGATTGTCCGGGTCCCGGGTTGGCAGCACCCGCTCGCCATCCGTGAGTTCCTCTTTCCCTTTGCCAGTGTGATTGAGTCGCCCCAGGCCGACATGGTCCCGCATCTCGGGAAGTCGTTGGTGGTGACGGCCATCACCAGGGACCTGGGCTTCATCAATCAGTTGTTTGCCTGCCCGACCATCGACCGACTCAACATCGGCAATGTCCCCACCAATCATTTGAAATGGGACCAACCGCACGAGGGGAATCTCTTCGAGTTTCTCTACGCAAGGCGCTCCTTCCAGATTGAACAAATTGCGTGATTTGTGGCGCCGCTGGTTTGGTGGAGGACGGTCGTCTTCGGGACTGACCGTCCAGTCGCTCTGCTCGGACCTCGGGTTCGAGGTGTCTCGGGAGGTGATGGAGTTCCGCCATGTGCCGGGCGGAAAGGTGTTGTTCGCTCCCGGGGCACTTCTACAGGCGGGGAAGGAGGCTGCCCGGTTGGGAGGCACCCGCGTGTTGTTGGTGACCGACCCGGGAATCCGGTCGGCCGGTCATGAGGATCGGGCCATCGATTCGTTGCGGCGGGCCGGTTTGGAAGCGGTGGTCTTTGACCGGGTCCGGGAGAATCCGACGACTCGGGACGTTGCCCTGGCCGTGGAAGCGGCGCGAGAGGGGGCGATTGATCTGATCATGGGGCTCGGGGGCGGGTCGAGCCTGGATACGGCGAAGGGCTGCAATTTCATTCTGACCAACGGGGGAGAAATGCGGGATTACTGGGGGGTGAACAAGGCCCAGCGCCCGATGCTTCCGTTCATTGCCATTCCCACAACGGCGGGGACGGGCTCGGAATGCCAATCCTTCGCCCTGATTGCGGATGAGGAGACGCACCAGAAGATGGCGTGTGGCGACAAAAAAGCGGCGGCGGCGGTGGCCATCCTGGACCCGGAGTTGACGTTGACCAAGCCGCGAGGGGTGACCGCCTGCACGGGGATCGATGCCCTGGCGCACGCGGTGGAGACCGCCGTTTGCAAAAAGCGGACGGAGATTTCGGCCCAGTATTCGCGGGTGGCGTTTCACCTGTTGAACCGGGGTTTTGAAGCGGTGTTGCGGGAACCTGGAGACTTGGAGGCGCGGGCCCGGATGCTGCTCGGTGCGGCGTTCGCCGGGACCGCGATCGAGAACAGCATGTTGGGAGCCGCTCATTCCACCGCGAATCCGTTGACGGCGCATTATGGAACGATCCACGGCGTGGCGGTCGGTCTCATGTTGCCGCATGTCGTGTCCCGGAACCGCCAGAATCCGGAGGCGAACGCCATGTATGACCGGCTTTGCCCGGGGCTTGAGCAGCGCCTGCAGGCATTGCTGTCCCTTGCGGAGTTGCCTGGTCGGGCGGGGGCGGTGGGATTGGACGCCGCGTCCATCCCGATCCTGGCGGCTGAGGCGGCCAAGCAATGGACCGCCCAATACAATCCGGTGGCTCTCGACGCGGAGGGAATGGCCGACCTTTATCAGGCGGCGCTTTAAAAATACCTCCGGATTCATCGGACTTTCGTGCTGGAGTTTTGAGAAGAAGTCACTATAAAGTGGCTCCTGATGTCCGTGCCCCGGCTGGTTTTTCTCTGTTTGCTCGTCTCCACCGGGATGTTGTGTGCCCAGGGGCAGGCGTATTCCGAGGCGAAGCGGATGGAGGACGCGGCTCTTGAGCGGGTCCGGCGCATGAAAGAGGCCAAGGAGGCGGCGCGGTATGAGCCGACCCCTCGGGATCTCGCTCCGCCGAAGCCTCTTCCGTCGGCCGCGTTGAAGTCCCGCGCGTTGGAACCGACGCCGGAGCCGTTTCGGTTCCAGGTGGTGACCCCGCAAGGATTGGTCCCTCTCGAGCAGTGGCAGGCGGCTCAGAATCCGCAGCAGGCGGCGAGCAAGGTGGCTCGGACCGAGGCCCGTCCGGCGTCGGGGAGCCCTGCACCCGAAGCAAAACCCCAAGCGAAACCCGAACCCGATCGGAACCGAACGATTCGGCTGGCTTTTCTGGGGGTCGGGAATGGCCGGGAAAAGGCGCCGGGGGAAGGCCGGGCAGTTTCTCTGGGGGCGGAAGTGGAGCCGACTGGTGGGACAGTCAAGTCCGCGGCAGCGCCACCTCCCAAGAATTCGACCCGGGGCGAGGCGGCTGTGTTGGCGGCAAGGCCCGGGACCAAGGCAAATGTGCAGCCGAAAGCCAAAGCGGAGGTGGCCCCTGTGACCGCTCCGGTTCAGGCCCCCAAACCAGCCCCCAGTGCTCCGGCACCAGCGGCGGTTCCGGCGCCGGTGGTGGCCTCCTCTACGGAAGTCTCTCCGGCGGAGGACGTGGTGGCGGTGATGGAAGAAATTCCCTCGCCCAAGCCTGGTGGGGAAACCAAGCGACGTCTTTTGGGATTTCTTTCAGGCAAAGGGTTGGAGGCGGCCTTGATGGCTTCGACGGGGCCGGAGCTTTCCGAGTCAGAGCCCCCGGGACCGGCGAAATCGGACCGACCGCCTGAGAAGCGCAAGCCGGCGGCGGCGGAGACCAGTTTGGTGGAAGCTCCAACCGTGGAGCCTCCGCCAAGTGAGAAGATGCCCGAGGCGAAAGGGCCCGGGCCGGAGCGCGAGGCGTTTCTTAACGGGATTGGTCAGTGGCTTTCCACGGTGCGGGCGGAGGCTCTCAAGGCCGCCCCGGCGGAGGCGCGGCCACCGGAAGTCGCGAGTCTGTCAGCCAAGTCGAAGCCGGAAGCAAAACCGGAAGCGAAACCAGAACGCAAAGCGGAGGCCAAACCGCCGGTGGACAAAGCCGCGCCCCCGGCACCGGAATCTGCGGGTTATTTCGTCATCAAAACATCGAAAGCACCCTTTCACGTGGTGGATACCGGACCGGGCGAGACGCATTCGATGGAACTGGAATCGGGAACTGTGGGGCGCAAACACGGCGAGGGCGAAGAGTGGGCGTGGATGCAGTTGGACTCGGGTTTGATGGGGCTCGTGAAGAAGCGTCATCTCCGTCCCGCGGCGGTGGGCGAGGTGGTCACCTTTCTTGCCGCGGAATCCAAGAGCGGCTCCAAGTCCGGGAACGGTGGCCGGGAAGTTCGCTATCTGGAAGTCGAGTTGCCGGAGCTTCCGTCGGAAATGCCGAAACGCGGGGACGCGATGGAGAACCCGTTGTTCGCCTCCGAGCCGGCCATGACGACCGCTCCGGAGGGTGAGGCCTCTGCCAAAGAGGAACCGACGCCGGGAATTCCGGCCTCCGGCGCGGCGCCGCGGACTTCGGGTCCACAGTCCATTCCGTTGCAAGGATCGGGTCCAGCGGGTGCCCTCGCAGTGCCCAGTCCCGTTCCCATTCTTCCATGAACCGTCACGGAACCGGTTGTCTCCCGAGTCCGGGAGGGTTGGGCGCCGCCGGGCCTGCCTGGCTCATGGCGGTCGTCTTGGCGGTGGCATCCCTCTCCCTTGCGGAGACCGCCCCGGTGGAATCTTCCAGCCAGGGTGAGGAGGCGGTGGTGTACCAGTTGTTTGGCCGGATGGCGGCGGCCTGTGGAGTGGTGGGCAAAGGCACGGTGCGGGTGCTGGTGGTCCCGGCCCAATGGTTTTCTCCTTCCAAAGCCCAGGCAACCAGCGCAACGACGGGAACTGAACCGGCTCCGGAGACGGTCTCGGACCCGCCGAAAAAACCGTGGATTCCCAATACATTGGTGGAGGGGCGGCTGACCTCTGCTGCGGACTTGTCTTATGAATTGGACCAGCTGCGAGCCTTTTCCGGAACCAGCATGAACCCTCGACCGGGGGCTCCGAGCCCGGTGCTTTTGGCTTTGCTCGAGGCCAGTCAGGAAGGTGCGGACGAACCGGCCGCGGTCGCCAAATCCGCCGCGGGCAAACCTTCGGAGGAACGGCCGGAGGAAGTCGCCGCATCGCGGCAAGCGGAGTCGCGGGGACGAACCGCTGCGCCGCTCAGGAGGTTTCTTTTCGGGGGCGGCAAAGCCAGCGGAAACGTTCCGGCCTCGGCGGGAACGCTCCGGTCCGGGACCGATTCCGTGGGGGCATCGGATGCGCCACCGGGCCCTGAATACGTGGCGGTGGTTTTTCGGGGACCTTTCCATGCGTTCGACGAGTTGCCGGACCAGACGATTTTGATTGAGTTGGAGGGGGACCGGGTGGGGCGCGTCAAGGACCGCGGCAAGGAGTGGGCCTGGCTCCAGTTGGACACCGGCCTGATGGGAGTGATGCGGAACCGGTATTTGCGGGCCGCGACGGAGCATGAAGTCCAACAGTTTCTGGCCATGGAGACCTCCTCGGCGGCGGGCCCGGACGGGAACGGAATGTCCATGGGCTTGATGGATCTCGATTCGAGGACGGTGCCGGTTCTCAGCGAGCCGAGCGGAGGTGCGGGGGAGCCTGCAAGAGCGGGGGGCGAGAAGGGTCCAGAAGGAGGGAAAGTGGAGGGGGAACCCGTGCAAGGGCGGCGAAAAACTTCTGGATAAAAGATATCTAGCAAAAGTTTCATTTTTGGGTTGGTTGATAGCACGTACAAGTGTATTAGTGATCGACCTATCATGAAGACAACGTCCGTTTTTGGCATTGGCCTCGTGCTGTCCCTTGCGCTGGGGCCCTTCCCTGGGGTTGCATTTGCCCGGGGAAATGACGCAGAGGCGGCGATCAAGGAAGCCGAGGCCCGTCTGAGGGCATCGGGTCCAACGTCCGCTCCAAAAAAGCGGGTGGTGGCCGCGCCCGCGCCCGCTCCGGAAAATCTGTTTTCCAAGCTCGCGAGCGCCTTTGGTCGTCCGACCACGTCGGCCCGTGTGGCGACGAAAGCGGGGGCAACGGGCGAGTTGCCGGAGGTGACGGTCCGCGGGGCGCAGGGTGGGCGCCGTGAGGGATCTCGCCCGAGCGGGGCGGATCTGCGCAAGCTTGTGTCTGGGATTGTGATGAGGCTTGGGCCGATGCAGATTGAGGAGAGCGATGATGCGGTGATGAATCCGTCGGCGGATTCGTTGTCGCTTCTGGCGCATCCCAACATTCAGCCGGTGATTCCGGTGGCGCCGGTTCCGGTGCCTGGGTCTGCCCGGACCGGGAAAACGGAGTATGCTCCGAACCCGCTGACGGAGCATCGGACCAGTTGGCTTGTGGCCAAGGTGACCGAGAAACTGGGGGCCATGGAGGGAGCAGGGAAGGTGCCTGCCAGCAGCGTGGCGGAGTCGAATCGGACAAAGGTCGAGTCGGCGGAGCCGAAGGTGGGTCCGGACCGCGAGAGCATCGAGCTCATGGCTTTGCTGGCGGTCTCCGGGACTGACAAGGCAGCGGCGCCGCGTCCTGTCGATAAATCAGAGGCGGAGTCGCGGGTGTCGGCGCTCTCGCTTTTGGCGAGTGCCGGGGCTGGGGACGAAGGGCCGAAGGAGGGGGAGGCCAGGGAGCGGCCAGTGGAGTTGAAAGAACAACCTCTTCCCTCTGAGCAGTTGTTGCCAATCCCCGCCATCAAGCCGGCCCGGGAGATTGATTCGTCCAGCCGCAACCGCGTCTTGATGTTGTTGCAGCCGGAGACGTTGGCCGGGGCTCCCTGAGGTTGAGTCGGGTCAATCTGCCGGTCCAGCCTCCCTGTTTCCACGGAAAGGGGTGACAGGATGGGTTTCAGTTTCTGTTTTCCGGTTCAGTGGGTCCTCGGGATCTGGGTGTTGGCCTTGCCCCTTGCGGCGGCTCCGCCGGCGGACCAGTGGCCCCTGTTTCGTGGCGATTCCAACATGTCCGGGGTGACCCAGGATGTGCTGCGTCCGCCTCTGGAGCTGGCCTGGGTGTTTGAGGGGGATTCGCCGATTCCCGCCACTCCCGTGATCTCGGGAGGACGGGTGTTCGTTGGAGTTTTGGGGGGCAAGTTTCTCTGTCTGGATTTGGCCACAGGGAAACTGGTCTGGGCGTTTCAGACCAAGCTCGGAGTGGAGGGACCGGCATGCGTGAACGGTGAACTCGTTTTCTTCGGAGAGACCGACGGTTTTTTGCGCGCCCTCCGCGTGGCGACGGGAGAGCAAGTCTGGCAATACGAGACCGGTGATGCCATCGCCGGCGGGGTGAATCGTTACCTCACGAAGGCGGGTCGGGAACTCATCTTGGTGGGGAGTGACGACTTTTTCCTGCACGCGGTGGATGCGGTGACCGGGCAGAAGGCATGGACGGTGGAGACCGGAAATTACATCAAGGGGGCGCCATCGGTGGATGCGGCCAATGGGCTGGTGATTTTTGGCGGGTGCGACGAGGTCTTGCGGTTGATTGATGCCGAGACCGGGGAACTGGTTCGCTCGATTCCCGTCGGGGCCTACATGGCCAACTCCTGCGCGGTGCGGGACAAAGTGGCGTATGTGGCGCACTATGCCGGTGAGATTCTGGCCTTCGATTTGGAGAAGGGGGAGCGGAAGTGGGCGGTCCCGAATGAGGCGGTAGAATTCGTCGCCTCGCCGGCGGTGGATGCCGCCATGGTGATCGCGGCGGGGCGCGACAAAAAGATCCGGGCCTTGGATTTGGGGACAGGGAGGGTCGTTTGGGAATTTCTGGCGAGGAAGGGGATCGACAGTTCGCCGGTCATCGGGCCCGAGACCGTTTATGCTGGGTCGGACGATGGGCGGATTTATGCGTTGAACCGGGCGGATGGGAAAGAGATTTGGTCCTACGATGTGGGAGCTCGGATCAATTCCTCGCCGGCGGTGGCGGATGGGCACCTGATCATCGGGGCTCAGGATGGGAGCGTTTACGCCTTTCGGGCCGCTCGAGCCCGGCCTTGACGGATCGCCAATTTCGGCGAGAGCGGAGGAGATTTCCGTTGGAATTGTGGTCACGCTTCGGCCATCGGCGACAAAACTTCAAAAGTATCGTCGTTTCGAAGAGGATTCCGCTTTTGCTTCACAAGGTCTTTTGACAAAGTGTGCTGGATCTGCTGAAGGCAATACGGCATTTTGAGAAGTTTCGGCGTTTGTGCCCACTTTTGGTTGAATTTTATGAAATTTCTGCATCTCCAAACCTTTATCCGGGCCCTTGTGATGGTGGCGCTGGTGATCTTGTTCGCGGGATTGCCTCGAGCGGTGCAGGCCAACCCGTCCGGTGAGATTGTGATCAATGGTTCCTTCAAGATTGAAGACCTGGGGAGCACGCTGAAAATCACCCAGGCGTCGAAGAACGGGATCATTCATTGGGATGATTTCTCGATCCGGGCCGGGGAGATCACGCAGTTCATTCAGCCGGGGGCGTCGGCTTCGGTATTGAACCGGGTCACCGGCTCCGCCCGGAGCGAGATCATGGGGCAACTGCTCGCGAACGGGAATGTGTGGGTGATCAACCCGAACGGGATTTTGGTTGGACCGGGCGCGCGCATCGACGTGGGCGGGTTGATTTTGTCCACCCTGGACATTTCCGATGAGGATTTTCTCCGCGGCGGAGACCTTCGGTTCGGCGGGGCGAGCCAGCAGGCGATCGTCAACCACGGCACCATTCGTGCGGCGGGCGGGGATGTTTACGTGATGGCGCAGCGGGTGGAGAACCATGGCTTCATCGGGGCCCTGGATGGCCGGGTGGTTTTGGCGGCGGACAACGAAGTCCTCATCAAGCAGGGGTCGGAGGGGAACGTGTTTTTGTCGGGACAGGTCGGTCACGGGCATGTCCTCAACAACGGTGAGGTGGTCGCGGCGGACGTGGCCTTGATGGCCCGGAACAACAACGTTTTCGCCATGGCGGTCCAGAACAACGGGATTGCGCGGGCGCAGACGGTGGAAAAGTCGGGTGGTCGGGTTCGGCTCGTGGCCCAGGGGGGCGCCGGGGTGGAACAGGCGGGCACCGTGAACGTCGACGGCATCCGGGGAGGGAAGGTGGAGATCGCAACGGAGGGGACGGCGCGTCTCACCGGTTCCACCACGGCTCGCGGCACGGCTGACGGGGGCGGTGAAATTGTGGTGGGGTCCCTGAAGATGGCGACCCAAGGCGTGAACGTGGGAGCCGGCGCGGTGGTCGATGCCTCATCGGCCGTTGGAAACGGGGGCAAGGTGGAGATGGTCGCCACCGGTGAGGTGCGCAACGACGGGTTGATTTCTGCGGCCAGCAGCCAAGGGACGGGCGGCAGCGTCCGGATCGAGGGCGGGAGCGCCGGGTTGGGTGTGCCCGGGGAGATTGTGGTTTCTGGGACGAGTGCCGGCGGGATGGCGAGCCTGGAGGCGGCCGGAAAACTTCTGTTGGAAGGAGCGGTCAAGGCGGAGGGTGGCGCCGGTTCCGGAGGCACGCTTCGCCTGACAGGCAGCGAAGTGGAAATGGCTCCGACGGCGCTGGTGGATGCGTCCGGCGCGGTGAACGGCGGCGCGATCTTTGCCGGTGGAGGTTTTGGCGGACGGGATGCCAGTCTGCGCAACGCGATGACCACCACCGTGGCCTCCGGCGCGAGGTTGGACGCGAGCGGCGGAAGCGGAGCGGGCGGGGCGATTTCCCTGTGGGCGGACGGAGACACGCTCTATCGCGGTGAGCTCTCGGTGGTCGGCGGCCAGCGCGGAGGGTTTGTGGAGGTTTCGGGCAAGAAACAGCTGACCTTTGCGGGGACGGTGGATTTGGCGGGGGGCACCCTGTTGTTGGATCCGGTGAACGTGCGGATTTCGCAGGGGGCGGTGAACCCCGGTGAGATCAATGCCGACGCGCTGGTCAGCGCCTGGAATGCGGGGAATGTCGTGGTGCACACGGGCGGGAGCGGAACGGACGAGGGGAACATCGTGGTCGAGTCCAACGTGAACATGGAGGCCGCCAGTGGGTATTCGCTTTCGTTGTTCGCGCACAACAACATCACGATTGCTCCGAATGTCGCCACGGACCCGGTGGGGCCGACCCGGATTTTGAATCGTGGAACGGGGAACATCAACCTGGTGGCGGGTTGGGACGGGACCGGCACGGGCTCGTCATTGTTCAGCACCGCTGGTTATCCAACGGTGGGGGGAAGCAACCAGGCTCTCGGGGGTGGGACGCCTCCTTCGCTCAGCCCGATCGCGGCGGCGGACATCCTGGCCGGGACTTACGGGAACTACGGGATGAGCGGGGCCATCGAGTTGAATCCGAACGGGGCGCATTCGGTGAACATCGCGAGCAGTCGTGGCCAGACCAATCTGTTCGCCAAGGACATCGTCATGGCACCGGGGGATCTGACGAACGAATACACCCAGATCGGCTGGTTTCACAACGGGACCGACGGCGGCGGGGTGAGCGGGGCCATCAATTTGTATGCCAAGGGGAATCTGGTGGCGAACAACGCGGTGCTGCCGGGGACCGACTGGCGCTATGTCCAGATCGGGCACGGAGGTCGGATGGTTTCGGCCACGACCGGGGTTCAGGATCGCGTCTTGACGGGTGACATCACGGTGAACGTGGTCGGCGGGATTCTCGCGCAATCGGGCGGGACCAACAACGGCTGGTTCAAGATCGGCCACGGCGGCAAGGCCGACGGGGTGGACGTCCGGGTCAACACCTACGGGAATATCGGCGTCACCGCTTCGGGAATGACCTATCGGGTGAATGGGTCACTGACGGCGGTGAACGCGCTGGCGGACAATTTCATTCAGATCGGTCACGGCGGCATTAACGTGCGGGGCGAGCACGCCGGGAACATCAACGTCACCGCCACCGTGGGGGACATCGTGGCGCTCGGCACCCAGATCAATCAGAGTGTGCCGACGGGGACCGCGACCGATACCGTGACCCGCAATTTCTTCCAGATCGGTCACGGTGGCTTCAATTCGGATCATACCTTCGCGCTGCCCACGGATTTCAACAGCCGATCCGTGATCGGGGACGAGATCACCACGATCGATGAGTTGAGGCAGGCGGTGACGGACGGCGAGGATTTGGGAGGTGCTTACAACACCGCGCTGGGATTGCTGCTGAGGCGCGATGCGACCGGTGCCTACGTGCCTCGGACCACGGGTAAACTTGGCCACGCCGGAAACATCTCGGTCCTGGCCCAGGGCAGCGTCACCTTGCAGGCGGGCGGGCGCGGTCGGGCCTACGCCCAGATCGGTCACGGTGGCTTGTTTACGGCCGGCCAGCACGGCGGATGGAGTTATGATGCGGTGCCGGGCGCGGATGGGAACATCTCGGTGGTTGCCACGGACGGAGCCATCTCGCTGACCCGCCAGATGGTGGAGGTGAGCAGCGCGGGGACACCGGTTTCCAACTTGGGCACCGAGGCCTACGTGCAGATTGGTCACGGCGGCATTTTCAGCACCGGTGGAGCCAACGGGAACATCATCGTGAACGCGGGCGGAGGCAACGTTTCGCTTTACGGCGGGCAGTCGAACGCCTTCGCCAAGATCGGGCACGGGGGGATCGCGAACTTTGATGTGGGTGCCACAGCGTTCGTGCGCGGAGTGCGGGAGTGGAACCGCGACTTTGTGGCGGGAGATATCCTCGGGAACATCACGGTCACGGCCAGTGGCAACCTCATCCAGCGCGCCGGGTTCCGCAACACCGAGGCGTTTGCCCAGATCGGGCATGGAGGCTACCGGATTTATGCCACGGACGACTTCCTCGACAGCCCGTTCGACGCCGTCAAGGGCAATGACATGAACGGGGATGGGGTGTCCGACACCTACGGCGCGTTTGTCGGGGACATTTCCCTGAACCTCGGTGGGTTGGTCGACGCTTATGCAGGCCAGAAGAATGTCAATCACCTCGACGGGGCGGATCCTTTGCTGAGCGGGCAGAACGAGCGAGGCATGGCCGGGGTGCGCAATTTCGTGATGATCGGGCATGGCGGGATCGAGGCCCGGGCCGATGCGAGCGGAGCCATCTCGATTGTTTCGGTTGGGGATGTGCGGATGGAGTCCACGGGTGGTTGGGATGCGTTCGACGCCAACTCCGCCCTGAGCGGAGGGGCGGGTGAAGGCGACACCGGGGCCGACAATTTTGCGATGGTCGGTCACGGCGGACGGAACTCCGAACACACGGTGCGTGGCGACAACCCGATGTCCGGCGATCAACGGGTCACCGGGATGACCAGCAACTCGGTGGAAAGCTTGGTCATGTTCACCAGCGCAGGGGTGAGGCAGCAGACCAAACTTTCCGCACTCACCAACACGCAACTCCTCGCGGGGCGGTTGGAGCATCTCGATGCCCCGTCCGGTTGGCAGGTGGACGTGATCAATCCGGTGGCGACGGTGACCCGGGACGGAACGAACTTCCGGCTTCTCAACCTGACCGGGACCGATACGGTGACTTCGTTGAACATCGCTTTGGGAACGACGGTGTCGGGCACCAACGTCCCGGCAGGTTCGGTCGTGACTCGGATTGTTTCACCGACCCAAATTGAGATCTCGCAGTTGACCACCGCGGCTCCCACCGGGGTGACCTTCCTGACCAACGAGGCGGCCACGACCCGTCTGAACCTGGACAACCCGGGAGACCGTTCCGTGACCACCTTGACGCCGGTCGGGGCCAGTGGCCAGAACACGCTGGCGTTGCAGGGGTCCGAGACGGCGCGAAACCTGTTCCTCGGGATTGGGAGTGAGGTGGGAGGCACCGGGATCCCGAACGGCACCATCATCACCGGGTTCAGCGGTCCTCAAACGCTCATCCTTTCCAACAACCTGACGGCTGCCGCGGCGGGGAACTACACGTTCGCGGGGTCGAGCGCCGTGACGACCACGAATCCGACTGGGGCCGCCGCCACCAACACCTTGACGCTTCAGGGGACCGACACCCCGGCCAATCTCACCCTCGCGGTGGGCAGTCCGGTGCGGGGAACCGGCATCCTTCCGGGGACCACGATCACCGGCATCGCGGGACAGACGTTGACCCTGTCCAACTCGCTCTCCGCCGCCGCCTCTGGGGCCTACACGTTCGGCAACAGCACCTTGGCGAACCAGCCGCAGATTGGTGATCGGTTTGGTTTTGAGAACCAGACGGGCGTTTACCAAATCACGGGGGTGGAGCGCGGGATCGGCGCGAATGTCGGGGAACGGTTCGTCACCTTCAACCGCGTGCTGAACAGCGTTGGCGTTGTGGGAACCGGAGGCTTGCAGGCGCGGGTGGCCAACGACGCGAACCTCTTCTTCCTGAACCCGAACGGATCGGCGAGGGATCCGATTCAGGAGCAGGCGGGCGTGGGCCGCAACGAGGTGCAATCCTTCAATCTTCCGGCGGCTCCGGGATTTGTTCTGGATTACACGGTCGGCACCACGACTTACACCACCCCGGCCATCAACGTCAGTTCCACCACGCCGATGGTCACCGCGATTGCCGACATCGACACCGCGCTGGAGGCATCGACAGGGGTGGCAAACAGCAATTCGTTTCTGGTAACTCCGGGGCCTGACGGATCGATCCGGGTCCTCTTTCAGACCCCGACCACTGGTCCGGCCTTCGGCGCGCAGAACGTGGTTCCGATTCGGCTCAACGGGGCGGACATCTCCACGGTGTTCGACGGGGTGACCGGTGGCAACACCAGTTACCTCTTCACTCAACTCGGGGTGGCACCGCCGGGCTCGACCGACCCGAGTTCTTACATCAACGGGACCCCCACGAATATCAATACCCCGGTCTTTTCAGCCACGGTGAACCCCGAGTTTGCCGAGTTCATCAACACCTTGAACACCCCGGTGAACTTTGCCCGGGGATGGAGCGGGGCGATCACGGTCGATGCCGGCGGCAGCGTCCTCTTGACGGCGGCGCAGCGTCGCAATTTGGAGACCAATCCCTATGGGCAAGCCAACTCGCCCTTGCCGAGGAGCACCACCGGCACTTCGCTGACCACCGTCCCGCAATCCGCGGTGCGCGGGTTTGTTCAGATCGGTCACGGCGGGAGCGAGAGCCAGATGGAGGGTTTCCTGCCCAACGCGGGGCATCAGGGGGACATTTCGGTGACCTCCCGCCGAGGTCAGCTTCGCATGTTGGCCAGCGACTTCGCGCAGCAGATCATCTCGGGACAGAACGTCACCATCGCCACGGAGGGAAGCATTTCCACCGTGACAGCTGCGGACCGGGTGCCGGCCTCCACGGTGGGATCCAACGTCATCGATCTGAATGCCAACGACACGTTGACGGCCTTGAACATCGGGGTCGGTTCGTCCATCACGGGGCCCGGGATCGGGGTGACGACCGGGAATGGCACGGCGGTGGTGACCGAGATTCTGGGTGAGCGCCGCTTCCGGATTTCCTCCAATTTCCAGGCGGCTCCCTCGGGAACCTACACGTTTGCCCGCAACGCCCGGACCGTTTCGGCGCAAACGGCTCCGGACAGCCGGGAGAACTATGTGATGATCGGGCACGGGGGAATGGCTTCGGCGAACGGGGCCCTGGTCTCCGGGAACATCAACGTCCAGACCCTGGGCGATGTCACCTTGCAGGGGGGACGGGGCACCACTGCCTTTGCCATGATCGGTCACGGCGGACGCGATTCCTCCACGATCAACAACAATGCCTTGAACCGAAACACCACGTTCAGCGGTTCCATCAATGTCGCAAGCGCGACTGGTGGGGTCAGCATCCTGGCCGGTTCGCGGGCCGCCGCGTTCGCCATGGTGGGGCACGGCGGTTACGATTTTGAGGACACCAACGTGGCCACCGTGGGGCCCACCCTGTTTCTCGACAACGTGGCGACGGATGCCACGCAACCGACCATCAACACGCTGAACGACCCAGTGTTTGGCAGTTTTCTGCAAAACGGGGTGTTTGGCCGGAACCTGGGTGGGACCGGGTCGACTCCGATGCGGACGGATCAGTCTTTTGAGGTGGCCACCATCTTGGGGAACGTGACGGTCAGTGCGGGAGGGGTGAGCGCCTTGACGGGTCAGGGGCTCGCTTTGCTGGGTGGGATTCAGACCAGCGCCATTTCGCTTTCCACGGCCGGGGATCCGGTGGGCGATGGAATTCTGGGGCGGTTTGCCCAGATCGGTCACGGAGGTTCCAACATCGATGCCCGGATTGGGAACCCGACTGCGGCCGCCGGATTGCAGGGGGATATCAATGTGACGGTGACTGGTGGAAACGCGAGTCTGCTGGGCGGCATTCTCTTCAATGACTCGGCGCGCATCGGGCACGGCGGACGCGAATTTTCCGGGACCGCCGTGGCTTTGGGGTTGGACGCCGGGTCCAGTTTCTCTGGGAACGTGACGGTCAACATGGGGGCGGGACGTGATTTGTTGCTCAGGGGAGGAGACGCTCCGCTCTACGACACCGATGACGACGGGGTGACCGGGGCGAATGCTCTGGTGCGGCACCCGCTGGCGATGTTTTACAAGCCCGACAGCGGCGTTGACGATTTTCGGATCAATCCGAACAACAACGCGGCCGTGGTCACCGCCCTGGACAATGCGCTGAGGGCCGAGGAGTTGGCCGTCGGATTGCCGCAGGGAACTCTTGTCGGGTTGACCACGGCGGATGCGGTGAACGAGGCCGCCCTGCGGCGGATGGGGTTGATCGCGGACCGTCGGGCCGGACGGGACAGCCAGCTCGATGGGGACCCGGCCTTCTCACTGGCTCCGTTCCAGCCGTCCACCTCGGTCTTTTACCCGACCACGCTCTACACGGACGGGGCTTCGGTGGCGCAGATTGGGCACGGCGGCAGCCTGTTGGGAGGAACCGGAGCCGGAGCCAACCAGGGCATCGAACGTTGGCAGGGGAACATCACGGTGAACTCCGGGCAGACCGTGGGCGGGGTTCCGATGACCGGAGGAAACGTGAACCTCCTGGGCGGGGACGGTTTCTACAACTTTGCCATGATCGGCCATGGAGGCTATCAGGTCCGCACCGGGCCGATCACGGTGACCGGGGACGTGACCGTCAATTCCGGGAATGACCTGCTGCTGGAGGGCGGCGATTTCTTCGCCAACAGCGGCGTGAACAATGGCGGGTTTCCCGCATCGAACGCCGGCAGCTTCGCTCAGGTCGGCCACATGTTCTCCTCCCGCGCGGCCAGCGCGGCGGACAGCACCCGTTCGGAAAGCTCCAACGGAGCGATCCTGGCCACCGCGGTTCGTGACATTGTCCTGACCGGGGGAGGCGCTTCCTCGGCTCAGGCCATGATTGGCAGTGGCGCGTTGGCCACGATTTCGGCCGATGTCACCATCGTTCCTCGTGGCGGGCACCAAGGGGACATCACGGTGCGTTCGGGGCGCGACATCCTGTTGACCCCGGCGGAGTATCGGGAGGATGACGAAATTTCTGACGCGGCTTACGGGACCATCCTGGGGGCGCTCTCCCGGCAACGGAACCCGGCCCAGGGCACGTATTCCTTCGCCCAGATCGGGCACGGCGGTCCGCGGGTGAGCCCGACCACGATGTTGGTGGGAGACATCAAGGTGCAGGCTTGGGGCAATCTGGTGGCCGGAGGACTTTCCCCCAGCTCCACGTTGACCCGCACGACGTATCAGCGCGGATCCGTCGGCGTTCCTCCGACGTTGACCACAGACCCGAGCCGCGCCATTGGCGCCTATTCCAAGATCGGTCACGGAGATTTTTTCATCCTGCCGACTTCCCTGACTCCGCCGCTTCCGACCGAGGGTCGTGGTCTTCGCAGCGGGAACATCTCCGTCGCCACCGGGACCGATCTCTGGGCGGCCGGGTTGCAGATCGGGCACGTGGATCCGGTGCTGGCTCCGAACGCCTCTTACGCCAACAGCTCGAGCACCTACATCGCGGTGAGCCGCCGCAATCCGAATGCCGAGGGGATCGGACGGTTGTATTCGAATTGGTCCGTTTCCAACTACGAAACGGTCATCGGCGATGGCACGGCCATCCCGGGTGGAGGGAACCAGACCGTTTTGCCGACCAGTTTCAACTCGGGTTCGGCCAGTGGCGATCAGGTGCGGGTTTACATGCCGGACCGGGCGTTTGGGCGGGGGAATGGATCCACCCGCGGCGTCACCCTGGGACTGGTGGACAGCAACTTCATGCAGGGCCGACAAGCCACCCTGGCGGGCCTGGATGCGACCCGGACCTTCGGCACGCTGATCAATGGCGTGGGCTATGTGGATCCGGAGAACGACAACCCGAACCCGACGGGAATCGTGTATCCGACCCTGCGCGGGAGCACGGAACCGACCAGCGGAGTGGGCGGAGACCTGTTGGGCGATGAGCGTCAGGCCACGGAATTCACGATGACCCTGAGTGCCGCCGGTCTCCCCGTGGGAAGTTTCACGCCGCAGGGGGCGTTCCCCGGAGTTCCGCAACCTTACGGGAGCCGCTACATGATTTACTACGCGGAAGCCGCCTCCCCGCCGGTGGTGCCTCCGGTGGTGCCCCCGGTGGTTCCCCCAGGCCCGGGGCCTTCGGTCATTCCCTCGTTTGTCCGGGATGCTCCGGGGACCGGGATCTTGAACAACAATCCTCTGCTGATCGATCGGTATTCCCGGCAAGACGAGAACGTGGACCGGACGGTGTTTACCTTTGATGCCTGGAGAAGGGGGGCCTCTTCGGGAGATGGTTTCTGGGTCTTGCAGCAGCAGGGAGCCAGCAGCGTGATTCTGCCCGAGGACCGGCCGGTGGCGGGATCTGACAATGAAGGGCTTCCGTTTCAGGTCTTCGAACTCAAGCGACTGACCGATTGGGAGAGCGGCGTTCTGGTTTATGATCCGGTGACCGGTTTCGTCATGAATCCTCGTCCCCGGAAGAGTTCCACTTCTGCCACCGGCCCCGGGGGGACCGATCCGTTCGGCTTGGGTGATCCCTCGGGCACCGAGAGCGAGGAGGAGAAGCGACGCCGTGCTCAGCCCGGTGCGGCGGATCCTGCCGCGCCGGCACCCGCTCCAGGAGCTGGCATGGGCGCTCCTTCGGAGGATCCGTTCGGATCTGCGCCACCCGCCGGCGCACCGCCTGCGATGGGAACGGATCCAAACGATCCCTTTGCTCCGATGGCACCGGGAACGCCTGCGCCCGGGACTCCTCCCCCTGCCATGAACGGGGGAGCTCCGGATCCCTTCATGACCCCGCCACCTGCCACCCCGGCTCCTGGCACACCGGCCACCCCCAGCAACTGACCGCACCGAATGTCCCATTTTTCCGGAACACGCGTGATGAAACCATCCGTTCTTGAACTGTTTCGCAATCGCCTGCCTGCATCGATGCGGGTCGGTGTGCTTGTTTCCTGCCTCGTGGCGCTCGTGGTGCCCCCGGCCTTTGCCAATCCGCAGGGAGGCAAGGTCATCTCCGGGAACGCGGAAATCGCGGAGGCGCTGGGCAAACTCACGGTGAACCAGGGATCCAGCAAGGCGATCATCGAGTGGGAGAGCTTTTCCATCGGTGCCGGTGAGATCACCCAGTTCATCCAGCCGGGGTCGAATGCCACCGCCTTGAACCGGGTCATGGGGGCGAGCCCGTCGGTGCTCAATGGCATCCTCAAGGCCAACGGGAATGTCTGGCTCATCAACCAGAACGGGGTGGTGGTCGGACCCAACGGTCTGATCGATGTCGGTGGGTTCCTCGCTTCCACCCTGGAAATCGACGACGACGATTTTCTCCGGGGCGGGGATGTCACGCTCAAGGGAAACAGTGAGGCCGCGGTGCAGAACTTCGGCACGATCAAGGCCGCCAGTGGCGATCTTTTTCTGGTCGGGCGCACCGTGGAAAACCACGGGGTCCTGGGCGCTTTCGAGGGGACTGTGGGCTTGGCCGCCGGGAACAGCGTCCTGATCAAGGCGAAGGGGGCAGGGGATGAGCGGGTCTTTGTCAGTGCCGGGGAGGGCAGCGTCAACAACACCGGAGAGATTCGCAGTGCGGTGACGGAGTTGAAGGCACACGGAAATGCCTATGCGCTGGCCATCAACAATCCCGGGGCGGTTCGGGCCACCGGAACCAGTCAGCAGGGCGGTCGCGTTTTTCTGAGGGCCGCCACCGGGACAGTGGCCAGTCAGGGAGAGATCACGGCGGAGAACGTCGATGGGTCCGGGGGAACGATCGAGATGGCCAACGGTGCCGGAGAAATCGAGATCGGTGGGATCTTGAGCGCTTCGGGACGGAGCGGGTCAGGCGGGGCCGTGACGGTGTCCGGCGCCGGGGTGGATTTGCTCGCCAATGCCCGGGTTGAGGCCAAGGGCACGAGCGGCGGAACCATTGAGATCGGGGGCACTGCGGGCAAGACGGTGACGATCGGGGAGGGAACGATGTTGCAAGCCGACGGCGTGATTGGGGCGGGAGGTCGTGTCGAGGTGAACGGCGGCGAAGTCGTGGTCTACCGCAACAGCACGCTCGGTGCCAATGGAGAGACCAATGGAGGCATGATCTCGGTGACCGGCACGAGCCGGGTGGAGGCGGACGGGCTCCTCACCGCTCGTGGGGCGACCGGGATGGGCGGAACCGTCTCCGTGACGGGCACTTCTCTGAGTCTCGGGTCGAATGGTTCGGTGATCGCCGACGGCGCGGTCAAGGGAGGCACGGTGGAGATGAGCGCGGCGGACTCGGCCCGGATCGGGGGGCTGATTTCCGCGAGTGGGGCGGACGGCGGCCGGGTGGCGTTGGAGGCGGGCCGCAACCTCGAAGCCGCCGGCTACATCCTGGCGATCGGCGATGGCGCGATTGGGGGACGAATCGATCTCGAGGCCGGTGAGGTTTCCCTGATGCCGGGAGCTTCGATCGACGTCAGCGGCCGGTTCGGCGGCGGGCAAGCCAACGTGGGCGGCAGTTTCCAAGGCAAGGCGGATTCCACGGTGCGCAATTCATGGCGGACCACGGTCGCTGAGGGGGTTGATCTCCGGGCCGATTCGGCTTTGGGCAATGCCGGGCAGGTGGTGATTTGGTCGGATGGAACCACCGGTTTTTCCGGGGCCATCTCGGCCCAGGCCTTGGGAACCTTGGGGCGCGGCGGTCGGATCGAGGTCTCTGGCAAACAGGATCTGCTCTATCGCGGAAGTGTGACCGCGGCGGCGGTGAGCGGGCAATCCGGATCCGTGCTCTTTGACCCCGGAGATGTTTACATCGGTGGAAGCGCCTCGAACATCCCGGTTTCCAGTCTCAACACCATTCTCCAGGGCAAGACGGATGTGATCGTGGCCACGGAGAGCGGGAGCATTTTCGTCCCGGACATCGGATTGGCGGACAACCGGCACAACGCCATCCAGTGGACGTCCAATGCCAGCCTCGGGCTGTTTGCCAGCGGGAACATCTACATTACCAACCACATCCGGACCTCGGGAGCCGGTTCGGTGAACCTGATTGCCGGTTGGAAGGGGAGCGAGGCGGACCTGATCAGCCCGGTGGTCCTCGGTGACTTCGGGGCCACGGACGTCGGCGTCTCCACGGCGGTGTCGTTGGACATCGGCAGCTTTTTGGCGGCCGGATCGGTGCTGCCGACGGGGTCGGTTCTCAACGGGGTGACTTTGACCGCTCCCCAGACCTTGGGGAACACGCCGATCACGGCCGCCACCACCATCGCCACCAACGGCACCATCGCCCAAGGCTCGATCCTCGCGGGCGCGGGTTCGTTTGGAACGACGCCTTCGGGCACTCCCGGCTGGACCTTGTCCGAAGTGGAGCGGAGCTGGAAGACCTACGTTGAGAACAAGGAGTTCGGTGACGAGGGCACAATCCTGATCGGTCGCGCGGATTTGGAACGGCACGTCGAGGTCGGCAGCCGTTACGGAAACACCAACCTGGCGGCCAACACCCTGCTGATGAGCGCCGCGCAGACCAACAGCGATCAGCGCTGGACCCAGTTGGGTTTCCACGATTCCGGGGTGGTCTTCGTCCCCCAGGCCGCAGGGACCGGCGGTCGGGGAGTGGATCTGCACGACAATTCCAACAACAACATTGTCCAGAGCGTGCGTCAGGGGCAACTCACTGGGATCACGGACCCGTTGCTCATTATCGACACCCGCCTCGCCGTGGCCATCGAAGCCAACGCCACGGGGCGGAACGATCTGCCGCCGGTCACCATCACCCTGAAGGATTCCGGTGCGGACAACCCCGCCACCCGGGCGATCCGGGTCGGAGACATCGTGACGGGCACGGGGATCTTGGCTCACACCTATGTCACAGCGATCAACGGCGATGTCATCACCCTCTCCAAGCCGACGAGTGGGTTGGCGGCGGCGGTCGACACCGTCATGACCTTTTCCCGGCCGGGGGCCAACGCCGTGGCCACGGTGGGGCAGTTCGAGATCGACCGGCTCGCCTACAACACGGGGGGATCCCAGGTGACCAACAGCACGTTCGATCCCACCAACATCAACGCCCCGGCTCCGGATGGGATCGTCGATGGGGTGATGCTGGTGAACGACACCGGTCCGGTGGCGGGCACGTTCATGGCTTACGCCAACCACTTCAACAACCAGGCCCAGGGGAACTGGTGGTGGCAGCGGATCGAGGCCGTCGGTTCTCCGGAGAGGACCGGGGGCGTCGGGGCGAACCGGCCGGAGATGGGGGCCGGGTTGAGCGCCTCTTCCCGGGCGGATATCAATGTCCTCTTGACCGGCAGACTTTCCATGGAGGCCGGTGGACGGGAGAACAACGCGGTCCAGATCGGTCACGGCGGCATCGGAACCACCGGGAATGCTTCGCGTTCGGTCTTGAATACGGCCCCGGGGACGCAGCTCAACACTGGCAACGACAGCAACGGGATCAACCAATCCCTCCTGACGCCGACCCTGAACAGTTACTCCTTGAACGGGGGCGGCAACGGCATGGTGAATCAGTCGATTGGCCGATTGGCCCCAATTTACAGCCACATCAATGTCATCGCCGGGGCGGACCTCACCAAGTCTGTGGTCTTCAATCCGCTGGCCTCCAATCCGGCGGACATTCTCCAGGCCGATGTGGTGACCGGACGCGGCGACGTATTGCTGCGGGGACGTCAGGCGCTCACTTCATCGGCCGGTGGTTCCGCGACTGCGCCGAACAACCAAATCGAATACGCCTACGCCCAGATCGGCCACCTCGGGGCCGGACAGTTCGGGTCCGTCCGGGGCGACATCAAGGTGCTGGCGGGAGGCGATGTGACTCTGCAGGCCGGGCGCCAGAACTATGCGTGGGCCACCATTGGGCACACATTTGGCGGGCGACTCAACGATTGGAACAATCCGTCGAACGGGGATGCCCAGGTCCGGCTCTTCTCCAACCCGACCGACTTCGACAATCCGAACTGGCGGGTGGGCGAATTGTTTGCCGTGCCGGTGCTCAACGGAAGCGGTCAGCTCCAGGTGGGCACAGCCGCCGCCCGGGGAGCTTATCCCGTGGCTTACGATCCTCTGGCGGCTGCGGTTGGGGCGGTGCCGAACGTGCAGCGCACCGCCGGGTATTGGGACGTGAATTTTCAGGCGACGCCCAACCAGACCCAGTGGGCGAGCACCACGGGCAACTCCGGGAACACCCAGCCGGGGGCCACCCCGACCGACACCCGGGTGCCGCTGGCCGATTACCTCACGTTTTCATCGGGACGTGGCCGCAGTGCCTCGGGACCGGTCACGCCGACCTCGGTGGGCATTCCGGCCCTCATGGGGCTCACGGACAAAACCATCGTGGGGAACGTGACGGTGAAGAGTTCCGGGGCCAACGGAGTGACCATGTTGTCCGGCTTCACGGATGATTTGGGCGGGAACACCCTGACCGCCGCCTTTACCCCGGACGTGGGCAGCATTCTGGCTGCGGGCACCCAACTCCCGGCTGGTTCGACGCTCAACGGGGTCGCTCAGACGGCCGCCGTCACTCTGTTGGCGACCACGCCGGTGACCTCGGCCACCACCATCGGCATCGGTGGATTCATTGCTCCCGGTTCGGACGTCCGCACCGATGCCCTGGGCGCGCAACTGACGTTGGACAACAAGTCCGTTTACAGCGGCCGGATCACCCAGATCGGACACGGCGGAGTGGCTGTGGGTCGGGGAGACATTGGTGGCTGGAACACCGGCTTGGGCATTTACGGGATCAACGCCACCACGTTCGACAGTGGCTCTCGGGACATGGTCAACTTGGCGGGAACGGCCATTGATGCCAACCTGAGCGGCGGCGCGGTGGGAACGGCAAACCGTCAAGTCACCGGCTTGAACCTGATCGGCGACATCGAGGTGCGCGCGTTGGTGGGCGGGGTCAGTCAGACGGCCGGGAACCATTTTTATGATTATTCACAAATCGGTCACGGCGGGGCGGAGGTTGCCGATCTCGAGTCCTCGAGCATGGCGGTCGGCGATGTCACGGTGTTTGCCAAAACCAACGTCTCGATCCGCGGATCCGCCGTGGAATACACGGGCAACTCGTTGAGCACCTCCGGCTTGCCGTTGCCGATCCGGGCCTACGCCAAGGTCGGGCACGGCGGTTTTCAGGACGGGTTCTATTACAAGGCGGGGGATATCACCGTGACCGCCGAGACCGGAGATCTCACGGTGGTGGCAGGACGGCAACAGGGGCAGTTCGCGCAAATCGGTCACTCGGGGATCGCTTCCTGGGGCCAGGTCGGCGGGAACGTGGACCGGAACGACTCCTTCTCCTTCACCAACCGCAGCACCCGGTTTGATGTGGCGCGGTCGGCCACCATGGAAGTGGTGGCGGGCGTGCCCACGATCACCCTTTCCGGCGGGGTCAACGGGATCGCCAGTGGCGGTCTGGTGCTCAACACCTACGGGAACACGGCCAACGTCAATGTCAGCGTGGGTCGCAACATCCTCATGGACAATGAGCGTTCCGGTTTGCTGGGATTCTTCAATTATCGTTACCTGACGGATCCCCTGGTTCCAGGTGTTTTTACCACGGCCCAGCTCGGGAACAACAACGGCACCACGGCTCTGGCAGCCTCCACCAACCAGAACGCCTGGGCATTGATCGGTCACGGCGGTTGGGACGTGGATCAGGTCGCCGGTGACAATGACGACGCCTTCTATCATCCGTCTTATAGGGTCGCCGACAAGGTGGGGAACATCGATGTCCAGGCTCTCGGGAATTTGACGATGCGCAGCGGGGACACGCTGTATCGGTGGTCCGCCATCGGGCATTTCGCCAACGGGAATGGCTTGGACCGCTCCTACTTTTCGGCCGCGGACACCATCAGCGGGTTGCGTCTCGGCGGGAGGGTGAATGTGAACGTGGCGGGTGATCTTCGCCTCGATGCCGCCTTCGCCGAACCGCGCAACCGCAATCCCCAGGCCGCCGATGGATTGGGATTGCCTGCCCAGTTGAATCCGGTCCAGATCGGTCATGGCGGGGTTTTCGATGTCCGCAACTACGTGGTGGTGGATGTCGACAACGATCCGGCCCTCGACATGAACGGCATCGCCAACGTGCAGTCCGACATCACGGTGAGGACCGGACGGGATCTGTCGATTCTCGGAGGGCGCGGGGGAGCCAACAGCTTCGCCCAGGTGGGGCACGGTTTTGTCACCGATCTCCCCGACGCGTTGCGGTATCGTGGCCAGACGATCGGCATCAGCGGGAACATTAAGTCCGTGGTGGGCCGGAACCTGACGATGACGGGTGGGACCAACCTGGCGGTGAGCATCCCCGGAGGGATCCCGGCAGCAGCGGCGCTGGGAACGTCCCGGATCGGCCACAATCTCTTGACCCGGTTGGGGGACATTCAGGTATCGGTCGGGAACAACGCCACCTTCACCCGGAGTGCGGTGGGCCATGCCGCTTACCAGAACCTGAACTCCATCGGGAGCAACACGTTCCTGGCCGTCAGCCGGACCCAGCCGAGTTATCGATTGGGAGGAAGCGGCGTGATGACCACCACCTCGGGAGATATCTTTACCAGCGGAGGCAGCGGCCAACTCCGCCTCTACATGCCCAACCGGCCCAACAACGCGATTGCCGTGGGGACTCTCTTCAACGGATTTTCCTACACCGATCCGGAACTGACGAACCCTCCGGATTCCGGGGACGCCGTCTCGTTGGAAGCCGGGGATGCCCGGGGAGATGAGTATCTCAACTACTTTGAGCATACCATCACCTTCGATGCCCAAAGCATTCCCAACGGGACCTTTACTCCGGAAGGGCCCTATTCTCCGGTGAATGCGGTAGGTGGTGCCTACGGCATCTACTACAACAATTCCGGCCCGGGCCTCCCGCCGCTGCCTCCTCCTCCGCCGCCACCGCCGGTGATCCCGCCCCCGATCGATCCGACCATCGGCTACATCGATTACCTTGGGAATGCCTTCGTCTTCAAGATCGATGTCTTCGAGCGGCAGGACGAATACGTGGACGGATCCTTCTTCAATTTTTCCCAGTGGCGTGATCCGGAAGGGGAGCGTCCCTACACCGTGGATTACATCGGCGGTTTGGGCCTGGGAAGTGCCTCAGTGGTCAATCTGAGGGGCTTCGTGGTCCCTGTCCCGGTCAACCTCAAGGAAGCTTTGCCTCAGGAGGTGCCGCTCTCCCCGAACGGAACCATTCTCCCACAAGGAACTTCCAAACCGAACGAAGCGTTCAAGACCGAGACCCAGGGGAGCGGCGTGCAAACGCAGATGCCGACCTCAGAAGATCCCTTTGGCACTCCCGCCCCGGCTCCGGCCCCGGCCGGTGGTGCCCCGGCGATGGAGGATCCTTTCGGTGGGACTCCGCCCGCTCCCGGCAATGCTCCGGCCCCGGCCGGTGGTGCCCCGGCGATGGAAGATCCTTTCGGTGGGACTCCGCCCGCTCCCGCCCCCGCTCCGGCCCCGGCCGGTGGAGCTCCTGCGATGGAAGATCCCTTTGCGATGCCCCCGGCTCCCAAGCCGACCAATTGACGAGGCACCCGCTGCCGGGCAACGATCATTTGCCGATGCAAAACCGGCTGAAGACGACATCGAGGATCTCCTCGATGTCGGTCTTGCCCACGATTTCGCCGAGCTGATGCAGGGCGGAGCGCAGGTCTGCGGCTGCCAGTTCGGGTGGGGCCCCCGCGCGGAGTTGATTCAGGGCGTCGCGCAGGTGATCCCGAGCGGTGTTGAGGGCCTGGAGATGCCGGGCGTTGACGTGAATGCTCCAGTCATCGGTGGATCCCTGTGGATCCTGGGTGAGCGCCCGGATCATGGCGGCTTTCAGTTCCGCAAGGCCCTGGCCCGTGAGGCAGGAGAGGGCCAGCGTGACCGCGTCGAGAGTCCATCCGGGATGGATGCCGAGGTCGGCTTTGTTGAGAACCCGCAGATGAATGGTGCCACCGGGCGCTTGGATGGCGGTGGGGCCCGGCGGGAGGTGCCCGTCACAAACCTCGAGGATCAGTTCCGCTTCCTGAATGCTCTTGCCGGTGCGGGCCATGCCCGCCAATTCGATTTGATCGGCCGTGTCCCGGAGACCGGCGGTATCGATGAGGCGCAAGGGAATGCCCTCGAGGTTGATGATCTCCTCAAGCGTGTCCCGCGTGGTTCCGGCGGTTTCGCTGACGATGGCCCGATCGAACCCCAACAGGAGGTTCAGTAGGCTGGACTTGCCGACGTTGGGGGAGCCGCAAATCACCGTGGGCACGCCTTCCCGGAGAATTCGTCCCTGGCGGGCGGTGGCGCGGAGTTCTTCGAGAGCGCCGAGGACCGAGTGGATCCGGGAGTTGAGTTGTTCCCCGGTCTCGGGATCGATGTCCTCCTCGGGAAAGTCGATCCAGGCCTCGAGGTGGGCCAGGACCGAGATGAGGCCTTGGCGCAGCCGCTCCACGCGGTTCCCGAGATCTCCCTGAAGTTGTCGTTGGGCGCAGCGCAGAGCCAGCTCTGTCTGTGCGGAAATGACATCCATGATGGCCTCCGCCTGGGTCAGATCCAGTTTGCCGTTGAGGAAGGCGCGTTGGGTGAATTCGCCCGGACGACCGGCCCGGGCCCCCGCCTGGAGCAACCGATCCAGAATGGCGCGGCTGACCAGGCGACCCCCGTGGCCGGTGATCTCCACCGTGTCTTCCCCGGTGAAACTGTGCGGTCCAGGGAACCGGGTCAGCAGGACTTCATCGATCACCGTTCCGTCCGCTCGCAGGATCCGGCCAAGCGTCTGGAAGCGGGGCGGAGCGGACGGCCCCCGGAACACCTCGTCCGCTAGGGCGAAAGCCCGGGGACCGGAGAGCCGCAAGATCGCCAGGGCCCCTTGACCGGAGGGCGTAGCGATGGCGGCGATGGTGTCCCGGTCCGGGTTCAATGAGATGCGGCAAGGACTTCGCGCAAGGCGTTGATGCAGCGCTGGTTCTGATCGGCGGTGCCGACGGAGATCCGGACCCAGTCCGGCAGCTTGTAGCCCCGCATGGCGCGCAGGATGATGCCGCGCTTCATCATCTCGGAAAAGACACGGTCGCCATCGCCGGTGCGGACGAGGAGGAAATTGGCGTGGCTCGGCACGAATTCCAGACCCACCTCCCTGAAGGCGTTCTCGTAGAAGCGCAATCCCTCCCAGGTCAATTCGCGGGTGCGTTGCTGATGCTCCTCGTCTTCCAGTCCGGCCAGGGCGCCCGCTTGCGCGATGGAGTTGACGTTGAAGGGTTGACGACATTTTTGCAGGATGCCGGCAAGCCCTTTCGGAGCCAGTCCGTAGCCGACCCGGGTTCCCGCCAGACCTTGGATCTTGGAGAAGGTGCGGAGGATGACAATGTTCCGGCCCTGGCGGAGATATTTGAGGGTGTCCGGGGGATCCTGAAGAAATTCGTAATAGGCTTCATCGAAGACCACGACGACGTGGTCCGGGACTTGGTCCATGAATCGGTCGAGGGCCTTCTGATCCACCAGGGTGCCGGTGGGATTGTTCGGGTTGGCGATGAAGACCTCCTTGGTTCGCGAGTTGATGGCCGCGGCCATGGCAGGCAAATCATGAACGAAACCGGGATCCGGGACCTCGACGGTTTCGGCCCCGAAAAGAGTGGCCATCAGTTTGTAGACCACAAAGGCGTGTTCGGCCGCGATGACGTTGTCGCCCGGTTGGAGAAAAGCGTGTCCGCAAAGCTCGATGATTTCGTTGGACCCGTTGCCGAGGACCACGTTCTCCCGTTCGATGCCGAACTTGGCCGCGATGGCGTTGCGCAGTTTCCATCCGCCGCCATCCGGATAGAGATGCACCGATTTGGCGGCTTCCTGCATGGCGAGGATCGCTTTCGGGGAGGGACCGAGAGGATTTTCGTTTGAGGCCAGCTTGATGATGCTCTCCGGGGACAAACCGAGTTCGCGGGCAACATCCTCGATCGGCTTGCCAGGTTCATAGGAGACGAGGTCGCGGAGCTGCGGGTTGGCAAACTCCCAAATGGAGGGCGCGGTGGCCAGATTCATGCGGTGGGTTGGGTTTGATTCAGATCCTGCACAACGCCGGGATCACGGACATCGGCCCATTCTCCCTGCAACTCCACGGCGCGGACGGAGAGGCCGTCATAGGCCATTTCGCGGATCGCGTCGGTGAGCTCATATTCGCCCCGGGGCGAAAGGCGGAGGCGGCTGACGTAGTCGTGGATCACCGGGCTGAAGGTGTAAATTCCAGCATTGTAATACGGGCTGGTCGGCTGACCGGGAGCGCCTTTTTCAATGAGGTCGGTCATGAGGCCCGCCTCGTTGATGAACACGGCGCCTCCCTTGCTGACGTCCTGGTTGACCTTCACCGCGATCCGGGCGGCGTCGCCGTCCAACCGGACCAGCGGCGCATAGCTGGACGCGGGCACCAGAATGTCTCCGTAGCTGAGCACAAATGGGTGCGGGCCGGTGAAGGGGCGGCCCAACTCGACCACCTTGCCGGTGCCGTTCTGGACTTCTTGAACCACGTAGTCGATCTCGAGCCCGAAATTCCGGCCGTCGCCAAAATGATCGATGATCACCTCCTTGCGATAGCCGACGACGATGAGGATCCGCTGGATTCCATTTTGCTGGAGGCCGCGGACGATGCTTTCCAGGATGGGCCGACCGCGGACTTCGATCATCGGCTTGGGTAGGTCCTCGGTGAGGTGGAGCATCCGGGTGCCGCGGCCCGCGGCCAGGATCATGGCGTGGGTGACTTCCTGAGACATCGGCGTCATGTCGAACCCTAGGTGGAGATCGGGCCTTGGGCAAATGTCAAACTCAGGTTGCGGTGGTTCTCCTTGCGGATGAGAGTAACCGAGGCTCTCTCTGCCCGCCTCCTCCCCTGACACTCCTCCGATGGATTCATCCGTGACCCCGCCCGCGCCCCCCGAACAAGAAGGTCCGGAGGCGCCAGAGCCGGCGCTTCTTTCGGAGCAGATCTCTCAGCTGATTGAGAAGTTTGAACGGGAGGAGGTGAACGTCGGGGAGATCGTGATTCTGCTGAAGGGCCGCGCGTTTCTGGGTTTGCTTTGTCTGTTCAGCATTCCCTTTTGCACTCCGGTGGCGATCCCCGGCATGTCCACCCCGTTCGGCGTGGTCATCAGTCTGATCGGGCTGCGTCTGGCGTTGCGGCGCAAACCGTGGCTGCCCCAGAGATTGCTGGAGGTCAGGCTCCCGCAGCGTGTGTTTCCCAAACTTCTCGAAGGGGCGAACCGCATCATCCGGAGCCTGGAAAAGGTTTCCAAGCCGAGGCACGAGTTTGTGGTGGAATCGCCCGTGTTGCAGCACCTGACCGGATTTTGCATCTTTGTCTGTGGCGCGTTCCTCTTGCTCCCGCTTCCCATTCCGATGACCAACCTGCTCCCGGCGGCCACGGTGACGGTCTTGTCGATTTCCGCAATCGGCCGGGACGGAGTGCTCACGCTTGCGGGTTACGGCTTGTTTCTGCTCACTGTGAGCTTCTTCGCCTTTTTGCTGCTGGGTGGAGCAGCGGCGGCGCAGTGGATGTCGGAGACCTTCCGCGGATGGTTTGAGCCGGGGCCGGAACATCTTCCATGACGTCCGCACCCCGGTTCGGAGACAACTCGTTTGCTGACAATCCGTTTTAGCGGAGGGTGCCGACCGGCGGCGGAACCACCAGGAATTCGACCCCGTAGGCCCCGGCCGGCAGCAAGACTCCCAGTCCGGGGCGGACTGTGGAACGTGCCAGTTGGATCCAGAGGTTGGCGTCCGTATCCAGGGTGACCGTGCGTCCGAAGGTCCCAGTTGCGCCAATCGGGGTGACCGAGACCTTGCCCCACTGGCTCGCGAGAAGCAGATTCCCGCGGGCGGCCAGTTCATACACCGCGTGAGGAAGGTTCAGGGAGGCAGCGACTCGGAAACGACCCGATGAGGAGTCGAATCTCAGGGAGGAGATCTGCTGGGCGTTCGGTGCCGAGCGGCCCAGGAAGATCCCGGCGCCTTGGGCCGGAGTGAACGCGCTGACTTCGGAGGGACTGCTCCAGGTGTCCATCTGGAAGGCGCCGGAACCGTCATAGGCGCAGGCCCGGAAAGTGTTCCGGCCCGGATCCACCGTCAGAAGGATGGCGCCGCGGTCATCGACCTCAGCCACGGTCGCGAGTTCACCGGGGATCGATACCCGGTCGCGCACCACGGGAGAGCCGCTGCTGCGGAAATCGAGCACCTGGAGCCAGGCGCGGGACCGCACATTCTGGCCGGAGATTGGGTTGGCGGATTCGCCCGGATCTTCCAGATAAGAGAGGAACACGAAACCGGCGGAGGCCGATGGAACGCCGACTTCACTGCGCACCGGAGCCCCGTTCTGGCCTTTGACGACCACGGTTGGCAGGGCGGACGGTGCCTGCGGATTGGTCACCCGAACCGGGCAGACGACCGAGGCCACGTCATTGGCTCCTCCGCGCCAGATGCAGGCGGAGATGGCGG
>QQNE01000005.1 GCA_003402735.1 Verrucomicrobiota bacterium | reverse complement strand
TCGGATGGCCGTCGCACCTTGGCTTCATGTGACCGCCGACCTGCAAGTCGTTCGCCCCACGTTCCGGGAGCGGGACAATGCCGTCATCGCCGGTTTGCGCACCAAGGTTGTCTTCTAAAGAGAGCAGCCAGCGCTTCCTGCCCCCGCTCTCCAGGCACCTGCTGCGGGAAAACGAGTCGATTCCCGTCCGGTGCGGTGGTGGCACGGATCTTCCGCCGCGGCTCATGCGCCACCTTGCCCCGGGACAAAGCCACCGACCAGCAAACTCCTAGCCCGCATTTCTCAAGCTTTCGCTGCTGCGGCTTGCCCAATGGCATTCCTGCTGTGTTCCGCTCGAATTCGCGGATTCGCGGTAGGTCGGCATACCGCTCCCCCTGGAATCCTTCGCGCGCCTTGCAGGCAGTGCCATTTGGCGGCACCTCGCGACGCGATCCTTGAGAAATGCAGGCCAGAATCTGATCTGGTTGATCACTCCGATGCCGACCTGGAACTCGACAAGCAAAAAATCACGGAACATTGAATCCTTAACGGCATTGGGGCCAACTCCTAACGCAACGAGACACCGAGCCCCGGTTGGTCCGGGAGCAGGATCTTCCCCTGCTCGGTGACCGCCCCCACAAACGGATCGTTCTGAATCAAGAGGTTCCCATCCAGATCCAGCCAGTCCGCCATCGCTCCGAGCTGAGCCGCCGCGGTGATGCCGAGGGAAGACTCGATCATGCACCCGATCATGATCCGCAGCCCGAGCGCCCGGGCCGTGTGGATCGTGCGAATGGCTTCCAGGATCCCTCCAGCCTTCATGAGCTTCAGGTTGATCCCGTGAAACGCTCCCACCAGACCGGGCAGATCAGACGCCGTGTGGACGTCCTCATCCGCCACCAACGGAAGGGGTGAGCGTTCCTTGAGCCAGCGCATCCCGTCCAACTGCCCCGCAGGCAAGGGCTGTTCCACCAACTCCACACCCAGACCCGCCAGCCATCGGATCTTTTCCAGCGCCAATTCCGGCGTTTTCCACCCCTCATTGGCATCGACCCGGACCGTTTTTGTGCTCACGGACCGCACCGCTTCCATCACCTCCTCATCATTTCCGCCGCCGAGCTTGATCTTCAGAATGGGGTGCGGCTCCGCCTCCAAGACCTTCCGCACCACCTCGTCCCGGTCGCCAATCCCAATCGAAACCGACGTCAATGGAAGCGCGTCCGGTTCCAAGCCGAAAAAACGGTGCAGAGGGATTCCCAGTCTTCGCCCGATCCAGTCGAAGAGCGCCAGATCCACCGCCGCCAGAGCGGAGCGGCACGGTCCACCAATCGCTCCCAGGTCCGCCAGAAGAGGTTGCCATTTCCACGGATCCGCAGGGGCCAAGCGCTCCCCGACCCCCTGCAAAACCGCTTGGACCTGGTCCAGGGATTCCCCGTATCGGGCGTTGTGCGCGGCCTCGCCCAGCCCGCTGATTCCCTCGTGGGTCAGCGTGACATAGGCATAACGCTTCGTGGTGCTCGATCCCCGGGACAACGTCCAGGCATGCTTCAGACGGAGCTCGCGCTCCTCAACTTGCAGCTCCATGTTCGATCTCCTCCAGCACCCGGGCTATCGTCTCATACACCGGGCCGGTCTCCGGCTGCGATTTCCCTTCGGCCAACAAGAGAAACCACTTCTGCAGCACCCGCCGCTCTTCCGTTCGCAGATGGCCGGATCGCCCGATCCGCTGTCCTTCGCGCGCCATCTGGGCGAAATCGATGACAAAGACATCGCGCCTTCCGTGGGCCCGGGTCACGATCTGTTCGAATTGGAAAAACGCCCGGTCGAGCAAGACCCACGGAAAGTTCGGGTTCTTGGGTGGCCCGGCCTTGACCACCACGCCCCCGGCGTTGACCTGGCCCAGCGGTCCGGTTCCCGGAATTTTCATCTTCAGGTCCGCCAGGCTTTTGCCCTTGAGCAGGACGCCCGCCGCCCCGGCAATCGTTCCCATCACGGTTCCCATTCCGACGGTGTGCCCGCCCGTAGCGAGGTCAACCGCCGCGCCGGAAGCCGCGCCGGCCAGGGCCCCGGCCAGAGCCAGCTGGGCCGGAGGCAACCCAAAAGCCTGCCATGTTTCCTCAGAAAAAAGCTCGGTGGCCAACCGATTGAAACTCTCGTCATCCACCGTCTCATAATCCTGGTGCCGATAGAGCGCCACCATCTGCCGGTGGTGCGCCGCCTCGATCTCCTTGATGCGCCGTGTGTAATCTTCCTGGAGCTCCCGGGAGATCCGTCCTCTCGCCGATTCCCGCCCGCTCTCTTCCCGCGAAAGGGTCCGGGTCGCCCGGTAACTCAGGCAGGTCTCCAGAAGCTGGAGGATCACATCCGCGGCCCTCCCCCGCCGCTGCGCCCACTCCCGCCCAAGGATCTGGATCGTCTTGGCAATGTTCGGGTGCCGCGCCTCGTCAATTTCCGCCAGGGAAGTCAACAACCGGATCCGTTCCGCGAACCGCGCCTGGTGGGCGTTGAACTCCCGGGTCAGATTGAAATACTCCCCGAGATGCTGCCTCCATTCCGCCCGATAATCGCTCCCCTCCGTGATGAGATTGATCAAGGCCATGCGCGGCCGACCGGTCCAGCGCAGGATTTCCATTTCGGCCGTGAAATCCGGTCGGAAAGGCTTGGAGGCATCCACCACATAGAGAATCCCGGCCCCGTCGATCACCGGCTCCAGGAGGAGGCATTCGTCCTGGAACTCCCGCTTGCCGCGATGCTCCTCCACAAAGGCCCTGACCGCCTCGATTTTGGCCGCCTCGGGCCGTTTGGCCGCCCGCTTGATCATCCAATCCAGAGCCGGCCGCGCGCGGTTGAACCCGGGCGTGTCCAAAAATTCCAGAAGAGTCTCGCCCCCCAGAACCAGGGGGATCGGTTGGCACAGGGTGGTTTCCCCGGGCACCGCACTGATCCGGATGCGCTCGTTGCTCGCTTCCTCGACCAAGGTGGCCAGGATCGAGGACTTGCCTTTGTTGACCCGTCCGACAACGGCAAAGCGAGGGATGGAGGCGGGGGCGGTCATCAGTGGGCCAAGGCAGCCTGAAAAGGTTGAAGATCAAGGAGAGGATCCCCGAGTTCCGCCACGAATTTCTCCCAGATCGAGATTTCTCCCTCGGTCGGTGATTTCAGCTGCCCGGAAGCATCCGGCAACCCCAGCAAAAGCACGTCGAGCGGCAGTTTGTCACCCACCTTGGCCCGAAGCTGCGCGTGGAACATCTGAAACTCTTTTGGCACCAGGGCCCAGGATTCCACCACCAGAATGAGCCGCCCCTCCTTGTGACGGGCCAGCCAATGCGCGGCCTCATCCAGGAGCCTGTCATCCTCTTCCAACGATCCGATGCCGAGCACCGCGCGCCTCTCCACGTTGCGACGCAACTGCTGCAGGCAGACCCGCCGCAATTCCGCGGGCTCTTCCATGCCACCAAGCAGCAGGGCATACGCTTCGTCGGCCGGCCCGGCGATCACTGTCTGCACCTCCAACCCGGTCAACTCCCGCCACCACTCCCGGTGCGCCCTTTCCTTGAATGAATACCTTGCCAACGCCACGTCCCGCATCCAAACGGCAACCACGGCCAATCCGATGCGGGGCAAAATCCCCCAGACCACCAGACAGGTTAGAAGAAAGGGATACCAGCGGACGGACAGTTCCACGGGAGGCATCACCGGCTTGCCGTCCCGCCACTCAATCCTCGTCCCCTCAATCACCGCCTCGTCAGGCACCCAGTCCGGCCGGAACCAGGACCAGGGCGAAGCCAGGGCGCGCACCGTCCCCGCAACCAGCCGGGGAAATCCTTCCGCAGTGGTTGTCTCCCACCCGAACCGGACCGAAAGCAGCAGCACACAGCCCGACAACGCCGCCAACGATCCCACACTGAAAGCGACCCCGGCCACCTGGGAAACCTGCAAGGCCGGCAGTCCGAACAACCGCCGGGTCCGCACCGCATCCCGCCACCACCTCGCCCCTTCCTCCCCCAGAGAGCCGCGCACCATCCGCTCGATCCCCGCCGAAATCAGCCGCTGCGCTCCGGAAACAAACGCATGCTCCCGCCACCATCCCACGGTGACGAATCCGATCAACCAGGTCAACAACAGGGCCCATTGCACCCCGATCGTGACCGCCAGCAAGAGCAGCACATGAAACGTGCGCCCGTCATACGCGTTGAGCAAGCCCAGCACCGTTCCCACCCCGACCGAAAACGCCAGCACCGACGCCCCCGCTCCGGCCACCGTCAACGCAACCGAATAGGCTCGCCCAGGCCAAGACCCGGTCCCGGTCCCGGTCGCCGCCCGTTCCCTCCCCAGCCACTCCCACAACGCCAAACTCATGGTCCGGCGGCCCGGACGCGCGATCTCTTCCGGATCCAGCCAAGGCTCCACCAATTCCCGGAAAAAGGCCGGGTCCTTCCGCGCCCCGCGACGCGCCAGCGCGAACTCCAGATCCAGGAGATCCGGGATCGTCCAACGGGGTTGCGGTGGGGTTCTTTTGGTTCGCTCAGGCACGTCGGCCCTCATTGTGACACGAATTTCGCCGCCGTCGATGCAGACTCACAAGTCTCGCTCCGCCGGGGTGCGTCGGGTCACTTGGCCACGAACTCGAGCATGTCCCGATGGAGCGCGTCCAGTTCCCGGCATTGCAACGGGGTGAGTTCGACCTTCTCCAGCTTCCAGGCCTTGCCGACGCCGAAACTTCCGCCCTCCGTGACGCGCGAGTTGGTGTATTGACGCGAAACCCGGTTCCTGAAAACGCCCTCTTTCTCAAGGAAATAGAGAGGGTATCCGCGCAGGCCACCCGGGAAGTTTCGCTGGTCGCAAAGAAGACGGAACATCGCGTAAGCCTCGGTGAGGGGAAGCCCGCGCTCGCCGCTCTCGTGGATGCGCCAGAGTTTGGCCAGGACCGGCGCAAAGGCGCAGCGTTCGGTGACAAGCCCCTCGCATCCGCACTGCCGGAGTTGCATGAGCCACTGCCAGCCGCCCCAACCCGCCATCGCGGTCTTGATGACGGGCTTGGCCGCGGAAAGCTCCGTCATCCGCTCGACCGCCGAATAGCCCTCGGCCTCCTCCTTCACATAGCCGAAAATCTCCGGATGTTCCCTCGCCAACCGCACCAACAGCGCCACCGAAGGAGTCGGTGTGGCGGGCGTGCCGTAAGTCTGGAAGATGACCGGACGCTTGGCCACCTTGGCGAGTTCGTTCCACGCGCGTTCGATGTCCGCCTCGCTGCGGACGTCGTCCGGCGGGCGGGAGATGATCGCCAGTCTGACCCCGGGATGCCGCTCGGCGACGCGTTCGATTTCCGCAGCCATCTCGAGCATTTGCGCGGTGGTGGCCCCGTTGGCCCCGAGCGTGAGGACGATCTTGCGCCCTTCCGCCGCCTCGGCACAGCCCTCAAATCCCCGAAACTTCTCCTCGGTCGTCAACAGGTCGATGGCGTCGTTCGACTGCCCCCAGATGACGCCCGGGCAGCCTGAGTTGTCCACCCACCCGAGTTCGCGCTTGAGGCCGTCGAAATCGACCGATCCGTCCTCGAAATAGGGCGTGGACATGATCGGAAAGGGGCCGCGCATCTCTTTCGGCGTTGGCACAGCGGCCACGGCGACCGCGGCGCCTCCGATCAAGCCAAGCAAAACCGATAGAATGATTTTCATCTTGCGCATCAACCGCTCATTCCTAATCACAGATCCCGGTTGCGGCAAAACCTTTGCGACGCCGGGGTTCGTCAAATTACGGCATTGTCATCTCATTTTCCGAACCTTGTAATGAGACGGGCCCAAGAATGGAAGGGTGAAGATCCACCCCCTTCAACTGGCGATTCTCCTGGTGACCGCAAGCGCCCCGTTGCTGCGGGCGCACCCCGAAAACCCGGCAGGACTCCCGGCCTCGGAAAAGGAAGCCCTGCGAGAGCGCATCACCCGCCGATTCATGGAGTCGGGCACGGCGCGCAAGTGGCTCAAGATCAAACCGGAAGAGGCCGTTTTGCCGCGGCTGCCGCAAGCGCCGGTTTCCGTGGCGGCGCTCTTGGGGTTCGATGTCCTCTCCCTGCTGGCCCCGACCTCCCCGCCGCCTGCGGGAAATGCCCTGCTGATGCAGGCCTCCTTCGCGCCGTTCAAACCGAAAGTCCGCTTCAATTGGGACGCGACCACGTTTTTTCTGGAATCGGACAACACCCCCGAAGGCATGCCCGACAAGATGGTGGGGATCACCACCTGGCAACAACAGGTCCCGATTCCGGCGGCCTACTTCGCGCACTCCACCAGCAATGAAAACAACGCGGGCTCGCTCGGCTATCAGCAACCGAACCACTGGCGCATTCCGTTGGTGCCCGTGCCCTCGGCCTCGCCGATCGTGATCTACAATCCGCCGGCGGCACCCACCAACTTCCTGCGCGGGGCCGTGGCCCTGGCCTCCAACGGGATCGCGATCTTCAACCCGTCGAACAACGGTGGCAACGTCTCCTATGAGATCGGCGAACTCGATTTCTACGGGGGCCACTGCGGTCTGGCGGACGACTACCACTATCACATCATCCCGACCCACCTGAACAGCCGCTTTGGCGGGCCCTTGGGCGACGACAAACCGGTGGCCTGGGCCCTCGATGGCTACCCGATCTATGGCTTTGTGGAACCGGACGGATCCCCGCGACAGGCGCTCGACGCCGAAGGCGGCCATGATCATGGCGGCTGGGGCTATCACTACCACGCCATGGGCACCACGGCGACCGATGCCACCCACCCTTACGGCACTCCTCAGTCGCCTTACATGATGAAAGCCTTCCACGGAACGGTGGTCAATTTCGGCAACCAAGTCGATGGACAACCCGCGGTGGGGAGCCTCCGCGGGGATGGCACGGGCGGATACAATGCCAAGGCGGTAGCCGGAGCCTATATTGTGGCCTACATGAACCCCGCGCCGTTGGTGACGGATGGGAGCGGCAACCTGAACCTGGCGTCAGGATTCAATCTGACTTCCTGCGCCACCACCGCCGGCAGCACCACCGTGACCTGCGCCAGCACCAGCGGCCTGACAACGGGCCTGGCACTGGTCGGTTATGGCGTGGGCAACAACGCCAAGATCACCCAGATCTCCAGCGCCACCCAGTTTGTCTTGAGCAAGCCTGCCCTGGCCACCACCACTGGCAAGAGCTTCACCGCGGTCTCCCTGACCGGGGCCTCCCCTGACATGCATCTGATGCGGGTCAACCTGGGAGGGGTCGACTATGACGAATGCTGGACGATCAACCGCAAGATCAATCCGCGTTCCCTGACCATGACCTGGCGGGCGCAAGCGCTCATCAGCAACCAGCTGAGCGGCCCCGTTCTCACCACCACCCTGACCTACACACCGACGGCGGGAAGCGCCTCCGCCAACCGGCTGACCGCCTATCCAATGAGCGCTTGGTCCGAAGCCAAGCTGCCGGACAGCAGCCAGCTCGTGAGCACCACCACCACCTTTGGAGAAGACAGTGATTACACCGCCCCACCAGAGGCCAACCCGCAATCCTTCACGGACAACGGCGATGGCACCATCACGGACAATGTCACCGGCCTGATGTGGCAGAAGGTCGATGCCGGGGAAATGACCTGGGAAAACGCCGTCAACAATGCGTCTGCACAAACCACCGGCGGCTACTCCGACTGGCGCCTCCCCAACCCTCACGAATTGTTCAGTCTCTTCAACTACGAAAACAACGGCGTCGCTCTCAACCTAACGTATTTTCCCCAGAATGGCGCCGGTGCCCAATACTGGTGGACACGAGATATTTTTGGCACCAGCACCACCAACGTCTGGTGCGCCAACTCCGGGGGCGGGCTCGGCCCCAAGCCGAAAGCGGAGACGATCAGCGCCGGCGGAACCTTCCGCTATCATGCGCGCTATGTACGCATGAGCCAGAACAACATGACTCACAACTATGTCAACAACGGCGACGGGACGATCACGGACACCGACACCTCCCTGATGTGGACACAACTGCCTGGCAGCGCGCGAAATTGGGAAGGGGCCATCGCCTATGCGGAAACCCTCTCCACGGGTGGTTATACAGACTGGCGTCTCCCCAACATCAAGGAGTTGCAGACCCTGACCGACTACTCCCTGGCCACCGTCACCGGAGGCACGGCCACCAACAACAAGCCGTGCCTGCACCGGACCCTGTTCGCCAAGACCATGGCCTCCTGTTCGACCACCCTCGGCAGCCCCATCGTGACCACAGCGGATACGGAGGGACTGGTCGTTGGCATGACCGTAATCGATCCTTACAGCCTTGCCGGTGCCTACATCAATCACACCACCACCCCCGCCATCACCGCCATCAATCCGGGCGTCAGCTTCACCCTGAGCCGCAATGCCACCGGAACCGGGGCCAATCTGATCCTGCGCGCCCTCCCGGTCGCCACCGCCTACTGGTCCTCGACCTCGAACAAGGGGACCCAGACGGAGGCGTGGCTCCTCGAGCTTGGCGTGAACAATTCCGTGCCGTCCGCCGAAGGACCGCCGCGCGGTTCCCAGGGGATCATCAGTTATCAGGCAAAAACGGCCAGCTTCCCGGTCTTTGCGGTGCGGGCCACGGTGATCACCAACCAGATCGCGGTGGCCCAGGGCTCAACTTCACTGAGCGATGGGGTCGGCACCGTGAGCTATGGAAATGTGAACGTGGGCAGCTCCTCCTCGAAGACGTTCACCATCAGCAACACGGGATCCACGCCGCTCTCGATCAGCGGCCTCACCATCGACGGTCCCAACAGCTCCAACTTCTCCGTGAGCAGTTCCCCGGCTTCGACCGTGGCCCCGGGGGGCAACACCACCTTCACGGTGCTTTTCGACGCCCTCACCAGCGGGAGCAAAACCGCGGCCCTGCACATCGCGAGCAGCGATCCGGCCAATCCGTCTTTCGATTTGAATCTCACCGGAACTGGGTTCGTCCCGCCGCCTGTGATCTCAAACCTCACCGTCAACCCGATCTCCCCCACCAGCTCCGATCCGGTGACCGTCACGGCCCAGATTTCTCCCGGCGCGGGAGGAACCGTGTCCGGCGCCACCCTGACCTACGACCTAGGAGCCCAGCTCAGCACGGATGTCTTCCGGGAAACGTTCGCCGTGGCAGGGTCCAACAGCTGGAACGGCACCACCCCGGCGGCGATGAACACCTGGACAACGACCGGAGCGGGCAACACCCGCCAAGCCACCGGAGCCTCCAACCGAACCACGGCGATTTCCCTGACCGGCTGCACCACGGTCTTGGGCAGCCCGAACGTCACCTGCGGAAGCACCGCCAATCTGTTTCCGGGGATGACCGTGGCCGGAGCAAACATCCCGGTGAATACCGGCACCGTCAGCACCACCACCCGGATCGCCTCCATCACCGGCCCCACCCAGTTCGTCCTCACCGCCAACGCCACCACTTCCGGAACCACCAGCCTCACCATCAACGGAGCTGCCCTGACCAACTGCACTACCTCCGCCGGCAGTTCCTCGGTGACTTGCGACAACACCGGAGGGCTGGTCACCGGCATGTCCCTGACCGGGACCGGTCTGGCCAACAATGCCACCGTGGCCTCCGTCACCAACTCCACGACCTTCGTCATGAGCGCCAATCCGGTCACCCCCGCCACCGGCTTCGCCATCAACGCCGCAAGCGCCGCCCTGGAGTTCAATGGCGGCACGACCAGCTCCTCCGCCACAACGACAAACTCCATCAACACCACGGGCACCTCCGGCTTTGTGGAGTTCTATCTGCAAACCCGTGATCTGTTCTCCACCAACAACAACCGATGGTCGTTCGATGTGTCATCGGATGGCGGCACCACCTGGACCACCCGCTTCTCCGAAGACTGGAACGGCAACACCGTCAATCTCACCAACTGCGTCCTGAATTCCACCGGGGCCAACGCTGGCAGCACGACGGTGACCTGCACCAGCACCACCGGACTGACAGTGGGCAGAGCTCTTTACGGCCCGGTGATCTATTCCGCCGTCTCTGGCGGAACCACCAACGGTTCCAATGTAGTGACCTGCACCAACACCGCCGGTCTCCAAGTAAATCTGTTCATCACCGGCACAGGCATTCCCAGCAATGCCCGCATCGGAGCGATCACGGACAATACCTCCTTCACACTGGTCACCGGAAACAGCCCTGGCACCGCCCTGAATGCAACAGTCACAGGCACCACCAGCCTTGCGGCGACCTATCTCTCCCCCACCGCGACCGTGGCTTCCGTGAATGCCAACGGCACGCAATTCACCATCAGCACCGCGGCCTATTTCAATACGTCCTCCGTTCCCATCGCCATCGCTGCCAGCACCTTGAATCACGATTACACCGTCAAGGCCGACGGCACCAGCCAACCTTATCGCTACAAGCTCTCCACCGCAGAACTCGGTGCGAACACCAAGATCCGTTGGCAATTCAATGGTTACTCCGCCACCGCGCCTACCCGGGCGCCGCGCTGCAGCGTGGACGATCTGCGCATCAACCGGACCACCGGCATCCCGCCAGCGACCGTGACCATGTTTGACGATGGCACCAACGGCGATGCGACCGCGGGAGACGGCATCTATACGGGAACCATCCCCACCCAAACAAACGGCAGCACGGTGAACTTCACCATTTCCGCCACCGGCACTGGGGGCACCACCACATCGGGATCCACGAGTTATACAGTGGCCCCTTCCCCCACCATCAGCACCGCTTCGCCCCTGCCCGCGGGAAACACCGGGTCGCCTTACAACCAGACCCTGACCGCCACCGGCGGCAGCGGCACCGGCTACACCTGGAACCTTCACTCTGGCGCCCTGCCCAGCGGACTCACACTGAGCAGTGCCGGGATCATCAGCGGAACCGCCACGGCGGGAGGCACCTTCAACTTCACTGCCCGGGTCACAGACTCCGCCAACCGCTCGGCCACCAAAGCCTTTGCCCTCACCATCTCCACCGTCACCCCGCCCAATGTGGTCATCATTGTCACCGACGACCAGGGCTGGGGCGATGTCGGCTACCACACGCCCAGCGGTCAAGTGCCGATCGAAACCCCCACCATGGATAGCTTCGCCTCCACCGGGATCCGGTTGGAGCGCTTTTATGCCACCACCGTCTGCTCCGTGACCCGGGCCACCCTCATGACGGGGCGCAACGCCATCCGTCACGGAACCAACAATGAACGCGGTCTCGATCTCAGCGAACATCTCCTGCCACAAACCTTCAAGGCGGCCGGCTATCAGACCTTCATGTGCGGCAAGTGGCACCTCGGCGGGTCCGACAAAAATCTCTATTCCTTTCCCCTCAACGGAAGCCCGGTCCGCGTCATCAAGGAAGGTCTCCAGTATGCTCCTTACAATCGCGGTTGGGACTCCCACTACGGCCAATATTCCGGCGCGATCGACTATTTTACGCACAACAGCGCCGAACCCGAAAACCTGGACCTGCCCGACTGGTGGCTCAACGGCGTGCAACAGGACGGACCAAGCGAGCACACCGATTCCCAAGGCAACGGCGGCTGGTCCCCGGACTTGCTCGCGGACAAGGCGATTTCCCACATCCAGAACCGGAATCCCTCGAAGCCGATGCTCCTGCACCTCGCCTTCAACTCCATTCACGGACCCGTCTCCGCACCGCCGACCCTGCTCGCCAAATACGGAAACCCGGCCGATCCAACCCGTTATATTGCCAACTCCAACCGCCGCCTCATCGCCGCGGCGGTCGATGGCATGGACAAGGCCATGGGACGGGTGCTTGCAGCCTTGGATGCAGCCGGCATCTCCAACAACACCATCGTCGTCTGGTTCGGCGACAACGGCGGAGACGAAACCAAGGGATCTCTCAACGACCCGCTCCGGGGAACCAAAGGCGACAGCTACGAGGGCGGGATGCGCGAACCGGCCGGGATCCGATGGCCCGGTGTCCTGCCTGCCGGAATCACCAGCAATCAACCGATCTGGGTCGGCGATCTGTTCCCCACGATCTGCGCCGCCACGGGAGTGTCCCCCAAAAACACCAAGCCTTTTGACGGAGTGAATCTCTGGCCGGCGCTCCTGGCCGCCAACAACACCACCGTGGTCTCACGCGGAACGCCCCTGGTGACGGTCTCCGCCATCCCGATCGCCATCTACCCGTTCACCGATCCGGTCAATGGCGGCACGAAAGATTTCAAACTCATCCGCAACCGGGTCGGCACCAGCGTGATCAACGAACTCTATAACCTGACCGATGACCCGGCGGAATCGACTGATCTCTCCGCCAACAGCGCCTATGCCTCCATTGTCACCACCCTGACGAATGCAATCACCGCAATCACGGCGGAGAACATGAAACCCTATGTCGGTCCTCCCCTGATCACCAACAGCGTGAACCAGGGAGGAACCATCACCCTCTATGCGCCGTTCACCAGCTATCCGGGGGCGGCCCCAACCATCCAATGGCGCAAGAACGGCGCCAATCTCAGCGGCGGAGCGGTCACTCAGATCACCGACAGCAGCGCGGTGGCCGTGAAAGGCACCTATGTCGCCACCCTGACCCTGCCCAATGTCACGCCCGGCGACGCCGGAACCTATGACGTCATCGTCTCCAACAGTGTCGGCAGCACCACCAGCGACTCCGGCCTTCTCACCGTGACGTTTGGTGCCCCGGTCCTCAATGCGTTGCCCACTTCCACCAAGGGAACTTCCCAAACCGTGACCTGGCCCCCGTTGGCCGGAGCCACCGGCTACACCATCCAGCGCTCGTCCTCCCCGGCCTTTGCCAGCATTGCCTCCTCCCAAACCGTCACCACGCCGTCCGCCACCTTCACCAGCCTGACCAGCGGACAAACTTCTTACTACCGAGCCACCGCCACCGACGGGACCAGCACGTCAGGCTTCAGCAACGTTGTCTACTCCACTCCGGACACGGGGAATCCAGTGGTGACCATCACCACTCCGGCCAACGGCACCGTCACCAATCAGGCCACGATCAACGTGCAGGGCACCGCCTCCGATGCCATCTCGGGAGTGGGTTCCGTGAGGGTCAATGGCGTTGCCGCCACCACGAATGACAACTACGCAAACTGGTCCGCCACCATCCCACTCACCCTCGGGGCCAACTCTCTCACCGCCACCGTCACGGACAACGCACAGGCGGACGGAAACACCGGCACGACCTCCATCAGCATCACCTTTTCCCCGGTCGCCCCCGTGATCACCGCCGTGGCCACCGGCCCGACCTCTCCGACTTACATCGATCCCGTGACCGTGCTCGCGCAAATTGCGCCAGGCGCGTCCCCGCTCGGAACCGTCCGGCTCTCCTATGAACTGGGGACCCCTGTCAGCACCACCATCTTCCGGGAGACCTTCAACAACAGCGCTTCCAACAACTGGAACGGAACCGGTGCCCTCAATGCCTGGACAACGGTCGGCGCGGGCAATGTGCGCCAGGCAGTAGCCACCTCCAATCGCACGGTCCCGGTCGGCATCACCTCGGCGGCGACCAACGGAACCACCACCGTCACCTGCGCCAGCACCGCAGGTCTCTGGCCCGGCATGTTGATCACGGGTCCCACGATCCCGGGCAGCATCAACGGCAGCAACACCGGAAACACCACCATCGCATCGGTCACCAACTCCACCACGTTTGAACTCTCCCAGGCCGCCTCCGGCACCGGAACCGGACTCACCCTGACCGCCGCCGGGGTCACCCTGACGAATGTCACCACGGTCGCGGGCACGGGCGTGACCTGCACCAGCACCGCCGGTCTGCTCACCGGCATGGCGCTTTCCGGGACCGGTCTGGCCAACAATGCGACGGTGGCCTCGGTGACCGACGCCACCACCTTCACCATGAACGCCGCCCCGACCACCCCGGGATCGGCCCTGACCCTCACCGCCTCCGGAGCCGCCGCAGAATTCAACGGAGGCACCGCCAACCTGACAGACTCGACGTTCACCACGACCAACGCGATCAACACCAGTGGCACGGCCGGTTTTGTGGAGTTCTGGGTCCAAACCAGGGACCTGGCAGCCACCAACAACTGCCAGTGGGTCTTGCAAGTCTCTTCGGACAATGGCACCACCTGGAACACCCGGTTGGTTGAGGATTGGAACAGTGAGACGGTGACCATCGGCAGTTGCGTGCTCAACACCGCCGACGCCGCGGTCGGCAGCACCACGGTGACCTGCGCCAGCAACACCGGACTGACCCCGGGCCAGACGGTGAGCGGGCCGACGGTCTATCTCACCGGCGGCCTCACCACCGGACAATCCACCGTGACCTGCCTGAATACGGCGGGCCTTTTTCCCGGCATGTTCCTCCAGGGCACCGGCATCCCGAACAACACGAGGATCGGCGCCATCACGCCGAACACCTCTTTCACCCTGGTCACCGGAACCACCGCCACTCCCGTCAACGCCACCAGCACCGGGGCTTCCACCGCGATCGCCGCCAACGCCTTCGCCTCTGGCGCCACGGTCAGCTCCGTCACCAACAGCACCACGTTTGTTCTCAGCACCGCCGCTTACACCAATACCACCGCCGCGCCGATCCAGGCCTCCGCCACCACGGTCAATCACGGCTACCAGCTCTTCCGCTACAACTTCACCGGCGCGGAACTGGGCACGACCACCAAGCTCCGCTGGCTCTGCACCGGCTACACTCCCACCGCACCCACCCGCTCTCCGCGCATCAGCATCGATGACATCCTCATCGCCACCACCACCCCGGCTCCCACCGTTACCCTCACCATGTTCGACGACGGATTGCACGGCGTCGGAGCCGCGGGAGATGGACTCTACGGAGCGCAGATCCCGGCCCAGGCGGGGAACACCGGCGTGACCTACCGCATCACCGCCACCGGCACCGACGCAAACTCCACCACCAGCACAAACTATGCGTTCACCGTGAACCCCAACCTGACGGACGCCACGGTTCGGAATGCCGAGTTCCTCGGTATGCCCACCCAAAACAGCATCGTGCTCAACCTCGTCGCCTCAGCCGATCAATACGCCTATGTCGAATACGGCACCGCGCCGGGCCAATACACCGCAGCCACTCCGGCCGCCTTGTTCACCACGGACCCGGCAAAGCCCGAATTCTACAACCCCATCGAGATCACCCTGACCGGACTGCAGTCCGACACGCGCTACTATTACCGGTTCCGTCACCGCGGGACCACTGAGCTTGCCTACAGCGCCCGCGGCGAGCGCAGCTTTCGCACCGCCCGGCCCCGGGGGTCATCCTTTGTTTTCACCATCACCGCGGACCCGCACCTCGACGTCAACAGCGATCTGCCTCTGTTCACCCGCACGATGTCCAACATCGGCGCGGATTCCCCCGATCTGCATATCGATCTCGGCGATATTTTCATGACCGACAAACTGGTGGACGGCGTGGCCGGCATCCCTGTCGAATTTTTCGGAGGCGTGACTCCGAATCAATCCCGGCTCAACGACCGGGCATTGTTCTTCCGCCAGCAATTCGAGCGCTTCTGTCACAGCGTTCCCTTCTTTTACACCCAGGGCAACCATGAGTCCGAATACGGTTATCTGTTCAACGCCGCAACCGACAAGGAGAACAACATCCCGGCCTGGAATTTGAAAGCCCGCAAAGCGTTCTACCCGACCCCGGTCCCCAACGCCTTCTATACCGGAAACGGAACGCCAAAGGATTACACCGGAGGAACGCTCGGTCTCCTGGAAAACTACTATGCCTATGAATGGGGCGACGCTCTCTTCATCGCCCTCGATCCTTACTGGAACACCAACACCAGCCCGAACCAGGTGGACGACGCCTGGCAATGGACCCTGGGCAAACCGCAATACGACTGGCTCAAGACCACCTTGCAGAACAGCACCGCAAAATACAAGTTTGTCTTCCTCCATCACCTCGTGGGCGGCACCACGACCCTGGCGGATGGCGTCACGAAAAACGTCGCCGGAAGAGGCGGCATTGAAGTCGCGGACAAATACGAGTGGGGCGGCAAGAACGCGGATGGCAGCGCCGGTTTTGCCGCAAAACGCCCCGGCTGGGACATGCCGATCCACCAACTTCTCGTGCAAAACAAGGTCAGCGTGGTCTTTCACGGCCACGATCACCTGTATGCCTTCCAGTCCCTCGACGGCCTCGTCTACCTCGAGTGTCCCCAACCCGGCACCGCCAACTTCACCACCCTGGGCAGCGCCGGCGACGGAAAATATACCCAGGGAACCTTGCTCCCCAACTCCGGACACATCCGGGTCAATGTCACTCCGTCCCAATCCACCGTCTCCTATGTCCGCGCTTACCGCGCCTCGGACGAAAATGCCACCCGGCGCAACGGAGACATCAGCCACAGCTTTGCCGTCGCGCCCGCCGTGCTGCCTCCGGAAATCCAGGTGTTCGACGGCGCGCCCGCCGATGGAGCCGAACTCCAGGACGCCGTGGCCAGCCTCGGCTTCGGCACGGTCAGCGCCGGCAACAGTGCCACGCGAACCTTGACCATCGTCAACTCCGGACCGGGCCCTCTCCTGATCTCGGGGATCACGGCCTTCGGCGATTGGACAGTGGACACCTCCGGCCTGAACACGTCCCTCCCTTCCGCCGGAAGCACCACCTTCACCGCCACGTTCGCGCCCACCGCCGCCGGAAGCCGTTCCGGCACGATCGCCATCGCCACCAACGACTCGGATGAGGCGAGCTTCGACATCTCTACCAGCGGGGTCGGCAAACTCACCCAGACCATCAACTTTGCCGCCATCAACCCGCAAACCTGCGGCACCCCGCTCGGGTTGGTTGCCTCAGCCAGCAGCGGCCTGACGGTCGGCTACACCCTCACGTCCGGGGCGACCCTTGCCAGCCTGACGGGCAACACCGTGGAATTCACCGGCGCGGGCGAGGTGACCGTGGAAGCCACCCAGTCGGGAAACACCACCTACGCCGCCGCCGCACCGGTCACCCGAACCTTCACCGTGGGCAAGGCCAGCCAGACCCTCACGTTCGGCTCCTCCGTGCCCTCCACCGTCGGCCAAGGAACCACGGTCACGCTCGCCGCCACCTCAAACCGGGCGCTCAGCCCGATCACCTTTTCCGTGGTGAGCGGGCCTGGTGACCTCACCGGGAACAGCCTCACCTTCACCGGCACGGGCCCAGTCTCCGTGCGCGCGTCCCAAGCCGGCGACAGCTTCTACAGCGCCGCTTCCGCCGACAAAACCATCACCGCCGTTGCCGCGCCGGTGGCTGAGGATGGAAGCGCCGACGGCACGGTGAACGACTTGATCCGGGGCCAACTCACGGCCTCCGATCCCGATACCGCTCCGGGATCCCTCACCTTCTCCCGGGTCACCGCTCCGTCCCACGGCACGGTCGTGATCTTCCCCGGCACCGGCGTCTACGAATACCGACCCGCCCCGGGCTACCTCGGCACGGATCAGTTCACTTTCAAAGCCAGCGATGGAATCAATGAGAGCAACGTGGCCACCATCACCCTGAACATCGATCCCGTGGTGCCGAACTGGATCTGGATGGGCGGCCCCAATGTCACCAACAACAACGGCTCGTCGAACGCGCCTGGTGCCCGGGAAAAGGCGGCGATGTGGACCGATCCCGCCGGGCGACTCCACCTCTTCGGCGGTTACGGCCTCGGCATCACCACCGAGCCGGGACTGTTGGGGGACCTGTTCCGCTACGATCCCGCCACCCAGACCTGGACTCATCTCAAGGGAAGCCGGGAGATCGGTGCGACCGCAAGCCACGGAACGCCCGGAGTGGAGTCGGATGCCAATCAACCCGGAGCAAGAAGCGGGGCCGCCACCTGGCAGGACGCAGACGGAGGGCTCTGGCTGTTCGGAGGCACCGGCACCGCGGGACTGCTCGCGGATCTCTGGCGATACAATCCCGTCTCCAACAACTGGACTTTCATCTCCGGCAGCCCCACCGCCAACAGCAACGGAGTGTATGGAACCCAGGGCACGTCCGCCCCCGGAAACCAACCCGGGGCCCGATCGGCCGCCGGTTCCTGGATCGACCCGCGCGGTCACCTCTATCTCTTCGGTGGCCGGGGACTCGGATCCACCGGAACCACGCCCACGGCCTTGAATGACCTCTGGTCCTTCAATCCCGAGACCCGGCGCTGGACCCATCTCACCGGTTCCAACACCACCAACGCCACGGGGACCTACGGCACCGTCGGCATCGCCGATGCGGCGAACACGCCCGGAGGCCGCAGCCAAGCCGCCGCGTGGACGGACAAGCTGGGCAACTTCTATCTCTTCGGCGGCATTGGCGCCACCTCCACCAGCCTGCTCTCGGACCTCTGGTGTTATTCCCCCCCGACCAACCAATGGCGCTGGGTCCGTGGAACCGCCACCATCGGTTCCCGGGGGATCTATGGCAAGCTCGGCCTGACCTCACCGTCCAGTCAACCGGGCGCGCGAATCGCCGCCTCCACATGGGTCGATGCCTCGGGACGGCTCTGGCTTTTCGGCGGCAACGGATTGGCCACCAGCGCGACCACCGGATTGTTGAGCGACGTCTGGGCCTTCGACATCCCCACCAACACCTGGACCTGGATCAAAGGGGCCAACCTGGTCAACAGTTCCGCCAGCTTCGGCGCGGTGGGCCTCCCCGCCGTGGGCAACACTCCCGGAGGGCGGCGCGACAGTGCCCGCTTCCTTGATCTGGCCGGCAACCTCTGGCTCTTTGGCGGCGGCAACGGTTCCAAGTTCCTCAACGATCTCTGGAAGCTCGACCTCCCGGCCCTGCCAGTGGTCGAAACCCTGACCGCCACCGCCCTGACCAATCCCTCTCCCGGACCGGTCGGCTTGATCCTCAACGGCAGGGCCAACCCGCAGGGCACGCCGACGACCGGGCTGTGGCGCATCGCGACATCGCCAGATTTCAGGGACAGTGACAGCGTCACCACCTCCGGCCAAGCGCTGGGTGCCGGAACGACCTTCACCCCGTTCAGCGTCTCCCTCACCAACCTCGAAGCCGGAGCGACCTACTACGTGCAGGCAATGGCCACCAATGCAGCCGGCACCGGCTTCGGCCAAGCGGTGCGCCTGGTCACACAAGGCTCTGCCCAACCTCCCCAAGCTGAATTCAGCGCGACCAGCGCGACCCTCACCGAACAAGGAGCACCGACGGCCCGCATCACCGTTTCCCTCAGTTCACCGGCCCTCGCCGCCGGCACCGTGCCCTACACCCTTGGAGGGAGCGCCACGCCGGGAGTGGACTACACCGTGCCCTTGTCCCCGCTGCGTTTCGTCGAGGGTCAAACCTCGGCCGTGATCGCCATCCCGATCCTGGACGACACCCAAATTGAACCCGCCGAGACCATCACCCTGGTCCTGGGGACACCGACAGGCGGGATCACCCTGGGTTCAGCGACCGAATGCACCCTGACCCTCAACGACACCGACAGCAAACCCCAAATCGGCACCCAACCGCAATCGCAGTTTGTGACCGCCGGCGGTGCGGCGATCCGTCTTTCCGTGGGCAACCTCACCGGAACACCTCCATTTTCCTGCCAGTGGATCAAAAACGGAACGCCCATCCCGAGAGCGACATCAACCGGCCTGCTCGTCTCCTCCACAACGGCCGGCGTGGGCACCTACAGCGTCGTTGTCACCAATCCTGCCGGAAGCACCCTCAGTGAATCCGCCAGGATCCATCGCATCACCATCGCCAACAGCTCCCTGTCCAAGCCGCTGGGTGGCAGCCTGACCCTGACCGCCACGGTCAGCAGCCCCGTCGCCGTCCAATACGAATGGCATCGGCGAGACGAACTGACCGACTCCATCCTGACCGGCGCCACCACCCAGACCCTGGTTCTCAACAACCTCTCGACACAGGACGCCGGAGAATACTACTGCCGTGTCTCAGCCGCCGGGATCAGCGCCAACACGGGAATCACCCGGCTCGTGGTGGTGGCTCTGAAACCAGAAATCATGCCGATCGCTGCCCTGCCCAACGGCCAAGTCGGGGAACCTTACAGCTACCAGGTGGAACTCCAGGACGACCCGCTCAAAGCCGCCAGCGTCTTCTCCGCCAGGGGATTGCCGGCAGGACTTTCCATCAGCTCGGATGGCCGAATCAGCGGACGCCCCACCGAGCCCGTCACCAACAGAACCATCAGTCTCATCGCCAGCAACGGCCTCGGCAACAGCCCCACCGAAACCTGCACCCTGACCATCCTGCCCCTGCCTCCCACCATTCCCGGGACCTACGTCGCCTCCGGAATGATCGATGACCAAAGGGCCCGGCTCGACATCATCACCGCGACCTCCGGCGCGTTCTCCGCCAGCTGCACCGATTCCGCCGGAACCTCATCCGGAGCCCGAGGCGGTCTCACCCTGGTCGAAGATCTGAGCGGCCCGAATCCCGCCATCCGCTGGCTGGCCACCTGCCCCCTCGTCACCACAAGCAAAGGCGCGGTCAACCTGGAACTCGTCTTTGATCCGGCCGCACCCAACCGGGTCACCGGCCGCTTCGTCGAGCCCGGCACCGGCCGTCTGATGGGCACCCTCTCCGGCTTCCGCAACCTCTGGAGCCGAACCTCCCCGGCCACCGGCCATGCCGGGTTCTACACCGCCCTGATGCCCCCACCGGAAAGCGCCCGCAGCGACCAACAAATTCCCCAGGGCACCGGATCCCTCAGCTTCACCGTCAGCGCCGCCACCGGCACCTTCACCATGACCGCGATTTCCGCCGAGGGCGTGACCCACACCTCCGCCAGCTTTGTCGGCCCAGACGGAGAAATCCTCCAATTCGCCGCACCGTCAGGCACCGGGAGCCTCCTGGCAGGGACACCGAGGATTGTGTTGAGCCCGACCGACAACTTCGCCAGCAATTCCCTCGCGGGATCCCTGGACTGGAGCAAAGCCCCCGCTCCCGCCTCCTCCACGACCCGGCTCTATCCCCAGGGATTTGCCTCCACGGAACTCACCCTGCTGGGAGGTAAATACGCCGCGCCCGCCAGCGGCTCCCTCATCATGGGACTGCCGCGAACCGTCGCCACGCCCAATGCCCGCCTCACCTTCAACCAGGGAGGCCTGCTGCCCGGTGATCTTCAACCTCTGGAATTCCAGATCTCCAACCCGTCCGGCGCCATCCAGAAAGTCACCCTGCCCGTGGCGGGAAGCTCCCAGAATCCAGCCAAAATCAGCTTTGCCCTCCTGCCTGCCAGCGGTGCCTTCAGCGGAAGCGTGACCATCCCCAACCCCGTAAGCTCGCTCGTCCGCACCGTCCGCTACCAAGGCCGCATCACCCGCAATGCGGACGGTTATCGTGCCGAGGGATTCTTCCTGCTGCCCCAACTTCCCCAACCCGGTGAGACCCTCGCCAGGACTTCACCTCTGCTCAGCGGAAGCCTCATTCTCGCTCCGATCTCCTCCCCATGAACCCCAGCCTTGCCACCCTCTTTCTGCTCTGCGCCTCGCTGCCGCTCGGGAACGCCCTCGGTCAAGCCGCGCCGCCGACGCTTCTCAACGCACCTCTTCCCACCGCACGGCCGGCCTCGGCCCCGACGGCCCCCCAACCTCCGGTTCCTCCGCACACCGCCCCCATCGGAGTCCCCCGCAAATTCACTTTGGCCGACTTCAAAGCCCAGGTTCCCGTCTCCCCGGAGGGCCACTTTCTCCTCACCGTTCCCCAGATCTGTCACACCACCAGCGATCCCCAGGTCCGCGAGATCCTCACCGGGCGGACCGTGCAGACGCTGGCCGAAGTGATGCCGGAACCGGTCGGGGATTCCCCGGAACCACGCCTCCGCATCTCGCGCAAGCTCCTGCATTGCTGCGCCTCCCACGCCACCCGTTATTCCCTTCCCCTGGACTTCGGCAAACTCCCCTCTCCCCCCAAACCCGCCACCTGGGCAAAGATCACCGGGACGATCCACTACCGAAGGGAGGGTTTGGAACTGGTTCCGGTGCTGCAGGTTGCGACCTTCGAGGAAGCGCCCCCGCCGCCGCAACCCGTCCTCAACTGACTGGACCAGCGAAAACAACCGCTCCCGACAGATTAGATGTTTCCGGCCCGTGAAGGGGATGTCGCCCGGCCCATGCGCCTCTCCGCCGTCCTCCTGCTCCTCTGTGTTGTTCCGCCTTCACCGGCTCTCTCCGAATCGCTTTGGTCACCTCCCCACCTGCCCCGGGAGCTTCGCCAGATGACCGCCGAAGCCGACCGGGACCGCTTGCTTCTCACCGTTCATCCCGGCACCAGCCCCCACGCCTGGGCGGTTCTGCCCGCACCGGAAACCGGTTGGCGCTTGGGCGGCCACGCCGCGGTCGAAGCGGAAATCAAAAACACCGGGTCGTCCAGGATCCGCGTCATGCTCTGGGTGGTGGGTGACCGCGGCTGGGATGCCGTGCCCGCCGAGGCGATACTGGAACCGGGCCAAACCGGCCACTTTTCCTGCAACCTGCGGGACACCTGGCCGGATGGCACCCCCAAAATCGACCCGGACCAGGTGCAAAAAATCCAGGTCATGACCATCGGCAACCGGAACGGAACCGGCTCGTTGGAACTGCGCCACCTCTCGGCCGCGGGCACCGCCCCGCCCTGGCAACGCCCGTCCACACGACTCGATGTGCCTCCGGTGGAAGACGGCCCGCCCCGACCGGGACGACGCGTCCGCTTCCGTTTGCCAGGTCAGGGCCCCGCTGCCCCCCACGCCATCCTCCACCTTCCCGAGGATTGGAAACCGGGATCGAACTTCCCCGTCATCGCCGAATGGCCGGGAAACATCTTCTTCACCACCGGTTGCTACTCCACCGGCTTGCCGGAACAATGCGTGATCGGTCACGGGATCACCAAGGGACGCGGCGCGATCTGTCTCGGTCTTCCCTTCGTCGATCGCACCGTGGCCGGTGCCGTGGAGGATGGCTGGGGAAATCCGGACGACACCGCGGCCTTCGCAAGGCGCCTCGTGGAAGAAGTCTGCGCCCGGTTCGGGGGAGACCGGACCAACATCCTGCTCACCGGCTTTTCCCGGGGAGCGCTGGCCTGCGGATTCATCGGCCTGCGCGATGACCGGATCGCGGCGCTTTGGAAAGGCATCCACGCCTGCCAACACTACGACGGCGACGGTTGGCGCGGTGCCACCCTGGACGGGGCCATCGAACGGGCCAAGCGATTCCGCGGCCGCGCCGTCTTCCAGACTGACAATTCCGAGGAAGCCTTCCGCCCCGTCATGGAGGCGATGGCCGCCCCGGTGACCCATGTGCAGTCCGGACTCGGCGCTCATGGCACCGCGATGTTTCTCGACGATCGTCCTTCCACCGCGCAGCTTCGAAACTGGTTTTGGAAACTCGTCACCCCCACCCCCGTCCCCCGATCCCCATGAATCGCCGTCACTTCGGCCAAACCCTCGCGGGCTCCGCCCTCGCCTTTCAATTTCAAGTCGTTCCGAGCCGGGTCTTCGGCGCCAATGACCGAATCGCCCTCGGAGGCATCGGCACTTCCGGCAAAGGAGCCAGCGACATCGCGGGCTGCGCCAAAACCGGGTTCGAGATCGTCGGTCTGACCGATGTCGCCGATGCCCGAAAAAACCCGGAGATGAGTGGCCGGACCGGCGCCCTGCAGACCACGCGCGACGCCCATCCGGATGCCCGCTTCTACACGGACTATCGGGAAATGCTCCACGATCTGGGGGACAAGGTCGATGCGGTGACCGTGAGCACGCCGGACCACCACCATTTCCACGCGGCTCATGCGGCCATGCGGGCGGGAAAACATGTCTATTGCCAGAAACCCCTGACCCATGGCCTGTGGGAAGCGCGCACCCTGGCCGCACTGGCCCGAGAGTCGGGCGTCAAAACCCAGATGGGCAACCAGGGACAAGCCAACGACGGCTCCCGGCGGTGCGCCGAAATCCTCAGAGCCGGGGCCATCGGCGCCATCCGGGAAGTCCATGTCTGGACCGACAGACCCACCTGGCCCCAAGGGTTCGACCGTCCGCCCGACCCACAGCCTGTGCCCGCTTGGCTGGATTGGGAACAATGGATTGGACCGGCCCCGTTTGTCGGTTATCATCCCAAGATCGCGCCGTTCAACTGGCGCGGATGGTGGGATTACGGAACCGGTGCTCTCGGGGACATTGCCTGCCACTACATGACCATGATCCAAACCGCCATCAACCCAGGCCCCCCGGTCAGCGTGCAGGCGGTCGCGGAAGGCGGCACCGAACTCTCCCCGCCCATCGTCTCCACGGTGACCTATGAGTTTGCCGGGGGCCTCAAATATGTCTGGTATGACGGACAAAAAGGGGCCCGGTTCCTCCGGGATTCCTGGAACCTGCAAAAAGGAGAGTTTAATCGCCCCGGCAACGAGATCCTCAACGGACTCGATCACAATCGCTACGACACGGCCGTCATCGGCGCGGACGGAATTCTCTATTTCAGTTACGCACGCCCCGGGGATTGGGTGGTGATCCCGTCCGCACGCCTCGACGGATTCGATTGGCCCGCTCCTTCCCTCCCCAGGGCGCGCGAGCAAAGCCCCTACGCGGAGTGGCAGGATGCCATCCAGGGCAAGATCGCCCAAGCGGAATCCCATTTCGGAAACTCCGGCCCGTTCACCGAAATGGTCCTCCTCGGCGTCCTGGCTCAGCGGTTCCCCGGCCAGAAACTGGAGTGGGACCATGCCCAAATGACCGTGAAGAACCGACCGGATCTGCAGCCGCACATCCGTCGTCCCTACCGCAAAGGATGGGAGATCCCAGATTGATTTCCCGGCCCGCCAGATACCCGAAGATTTCCCATGACCCCACTCCACCTCCCCCTCCTGCCCAAGCAGGTCCGTCTCGGACTCGCCCTCACCGCTCTGGCGGTTTCCGGCTGCCTCCAGATCGAGCAGACCATCCTCTTGAACCCGGACAACTCGGGCAAGGCCACGATCAAGGCGACCATGACCAATCCCATGGCCGCCATGATGCAGGGCTTGGCGGAACAGGGCGGAAAGGAAGCCACCGAAGAACTCTCGCAACGGATGGGCACGGAGATGGCCAAATCCTTTGCCGCCAGCATGGTCAATGAATCCAAGGGGATCGATGCCTGGGACCAAGTCAAATACGCCACCACCAAGGAGGGAGGATTCACCTTTGAGGGCGTGGCCTATTTCCCCAATCTGAACGAGCTCTCCACCGCCGCCTCGGCCAACGCCGAAGGACCGGGCGCCATGCCCGCCCTGTTCCGCTCCGAGAAATCCGCCGATGGCACCTGGGTCATTCAAGGACTGCCCGACCCGTCGGACACCAAGCAGGCCGCCGCCCGAGGCAAACCGGTCCCTCCGGAGGAGGTCGATGCCAAAATCAAGGAACTGCGCGAAAACTGGGCCGCCATGGAGGCGATCGCGGCCCAGGTGATGAAGGACTCGAAGGCGGTCCTGCGCATCCAAGTCGCCGGCACCATCCGGGAATGCAGCGGCTGGAAACAAACCTCCCCGCAGTCCGTCACCCTGGAGCTGAACATGGGCGACATCCTCACCCACCTCGGCACGATCATCAACGACGACACCGCGCTGCGCCAGGCCCTGCTCGAAGGCCGCGTCACCGAGGACGGTTTCCCGGAACCGAACTTCACCCAGCTCCGCCATCTCCTCTTCAACGGGGCGGACAAGGCGGAAATCGTGATCACCCCCGGGGCCCCGCTCTTCGACTACGCCGCCGAGACCGCCAAGGCCAAGGCCGCGATGAGCGGCCAGCTCAAGGAACTCCTGGGCAAGTGAGGCGCGTTACCGCCTCTGATACCAGACCCAGCAGAGTCGGCGGAACCGGGCCGCAGCGGGGACCAGGACCACGAGAAATTGGAGAAAGAGCTGCCAACTCCCGAACATGGCCGCTTTCCGGGGCGACGTCTGAATCGGCGGATCCTCAATCAGATGGAACCGCATCCCGCGGGCCTTGCCCCACTGCTTGAGCCGCAAGACAAACCAGACTTCCTCACCCGCGTAGACACTTTCGTCAAAACCGCCCACCGCCTCAAAGGCATCCCGACGGCAAAAGACAAAGGCCCCGGCGGCGAGCTGCCGGGTCCGCGAAAGCCAGGTCCAAAAGGCCACGAGGAAGGCGGAGAACCCCGTGAACGGCGTTTCCCCAGAGACCAGGGCACCGCCTCCGCAGACCTCGCCGGACGACAAGGCATCGACCGCTTGCCGCAACGTTCCGGGAGCCACCCGGGTGTCGGCGTCGACAAAGATGAGAAATTCCCCCTCGGCGTGAGCGGCTCCCGTGTTGCGAGCCCGGGCGATCTGGTTGACAGGCTCAAACACCACCTCGGCCCCGCCGAGCCGCGCGAGTTCCGCCGTTGCGTCCGTGGAATTGTTGTCCGTCACCACGATGCGCGCCTCAATCCCGGCTTGGCGCAACGAATCGTGAAGCTGGCTGAGGGTGCGCGGAAGCAGCGCCTCCTCGTTGAACGCCGGAATGACAATGGAAACGTTCGCAGGCATCAAGAAAGGGCTGAGCCCGTCAGCGCACGGATGGCGTCGCGAACTTCACGGACCCGCGCTTTTGGCAGAACCGGCGTCATCGTTTCACGCCAATCCGGAGGCAAACCCTCCGCGGTCGGCAACCCGAGCCAGGAACGGCAGCCGCCGAACGAGGCGCGTTGCGGCAGTTCCCAGGGCGAGGCCAGGCGCCAAGCCCGGATCACGGCCAGGCTCAATCCCGGGGCATCCCCCCAGTGAAACCGTTCTTCCACCACCTCACGGTTCCAGACATGCAACGGTTCCAAAGCCAGCGCCGCGTCCAGATCGGTGAGAAGGCGCGTCTCCACGATCTCGGCGAACAGGCGGATCGACACCACGTCCGGTTCCCGGTCCGGCAACGGCTCGTCTTCCTCCACCGATCCGGGACGAAGCTGCGCCACCTGCCCGTGAAAATGCGTCGGAAACAAAAAGAAGGCGTCGTGCAACCATTGGAAGCCGAGCTTGCCCTCGGAAATCCCGCCCTTGCGCAAAATGAGCGATTGTTCTCCGCGCCCGATCACGTCGCAGACCATTTTCCATTCCTTGAAGCCGAAGAGCGCCATCAGGTGAACCGGGAAATCAAACTGACCGGGAGAGCCGGACCGCCTCCTGTTCCATCGGGCTGGCGGTGTAACCGAGGGTGAGACACTCGCGCAGATACCGGACCAAATAAGGCCGCATTCCGCCCATCCGTTCGAACTGAGCCGTGTGGACAAACTCGTGAGCGAGCAGCTCCTGGACCGACCCGCCCCAGCCGCGCCGGATGAAGACGGCATACCCGAGCGACATCCCCCAAGGATCGCTCTCGTGGAACCCGGCCATGCGGGTGGCCAAACCGAGCAGACCGCTGCCCGGCAGTGGGATGCGATCCGTTTCAATGATGCGGAGCCGCTGCACTTCGCGCACGCCCACGCGGCGAGCGATGCGCATTTCCTCGGGCGAAAGCCCGCGACCGTGACGAAGCCCCTTGCGCTGGCGGCGTTGGGCCCACTGCACAGCCAGCGGGAAAATGAGCGTTGAGATGAACCGGAACCAAAGCACGCCTCGATCAAGATGCCGCACCCGGGACATTTCGCATCAATTTTTCTCTGGCATTTGCCGCATCATGAGACTACGCTCCCCTCCCTGCCGTTGCTTCCGGGCTTCGGCAAGATGGTGACCGTAGCTCAGTAGGTAGAGCCCCGGATTGTGGTTCCGGTTGTCGCGGGTTCGAGCCCCGTCGGTCACCCGCTCTTCTCTGTCCTCCCCCCAGTTCGCTCTCTCCCACCTGCAACGTCTCCCAAAATTCGTTGCAAGTTCGCTCTCCAAACACTCGTGTGGGATTTGCCTTTTTCGCCCGGATGGTTTCGCTGGAAGAGACGATCGCTTACAAATTTCGCAACCCGCTGCTCCTTGCGGAGGCGCTCACCCACCCTAGCCTCGCCTACGAAACCCAACGCCCCCACTTCGACAACCAGCGGCTTGAGTTCCTCGGCGATGCCGTCATCCAGATCGTGGTGACCGAGGAGCTTTTCCGCAGGTTCCCCGGTTTCAGCGAGGGGCGGCTCACCAAACTCCGCTCCCGCCTAGTCTCGCGCGCCGCTCTGCAGACCTACGCGGCGGCGATCGGTTTGGGCGGTTACTTGCTCATGGGCAGGGGCGAGGAAGCCAATGGCGGACGCCAGCGCTCTTCCACCCTGGCCGACGGATTTGAGGCCCTGGTCGGCGCCATTTACCTCGACGCCGGCATGCCCGCCGCCCGCAAATTCTTCCTGGAACGAGCTGAGGACATGTTGCAGGCCCTGGACGAGGCGCCCATGGAACAAAATCCCAAGGGAGAACTGCAGGAGATCCTCCAAGGCATCTCCAACGCCGGCCCGCGATATCGCATCCTGTCCCAGGAAGGCCCCGATCACGCCAAGACCTTCGTGGCCTGCGTGGAATGGCAGGGCCGCGTGCTCGGTCAGGGGACCGGCACCAGCAAGAAAGAGGCCGAGGCCTTTGCCGCCACGGACGCCCTGGCCGGAAAAAGGTGGGAGGAATCCGCAGTGGGCAGCCCGTAACCCGAGCCGCGCCGGGTTCACTCCAAGGCCACCGACAAAACTTCGTCCACCGTGTCCACGGGGACGATTTTGAGGCACTCGCGGACTTCATCGGGCAATTCCGGGATGTCCTTGGTGTTCATCCGCGGGATCACCACGGTCTTGATCCCGGCGCGCAGGGCCGCAATGGTCTTTTCCTTGAGCCCGCCGATCGGCAAGATCAAGCCCCGCAGGGTGACCTCTCCGGTCATGGCCACCTGCTTGTTCACCGGTCGGTTGGTGAAGAGCGAGGCCAGAGCGGTGAACATGGCGATGCCCGCAGAAGGACCATCCTTGGGGACAGCTCCGGCCGGCACATGGACGTGGACGTCGTATTCATCGAAATCCGCCGGGTTGATTCCGAGCGTTTCCGCCCGGTTGCGCACCAAACTCAAAGCGGCGCGGACAGACTCCTTCATCACGTCCCCCAACTGCCCCGTGAGCGTGAACCCACCCTTGCCCCGGTATCGGATGGCCTCGATGTGGAGCAGTTCCCCTCCGGTCGGGGTGTAGGCCAAGCCGTTGACCACGCCCGGCACGCTCGATTGCAGGACGCTTTCCCGGACGTAGATCGGCGGCCCCAAGGCTTCCCGCACGACGTCCGGGGTGACCTCGACTCTCTCCACCTCCCCCTTGGCAATGCGCGCGGCGATGTGACGGATCACCGAGGCGATCTGGCGCTCCAGGTTTCGGACCCCGGCCTCCCTGGTGTAATCCTCGATGACGCGGGCCAGGGCCTCTTCCTGCCAGACACACTGCTCCGCCTTCAGGCCGTGCTCCGCGAGCTGGCGCCGCACCTGGTATTGCCGGGCGATGTGGAGTTTCTCGGTCTCGGTGTAACCGGGAATCTCGACAATCTCCATGCGGTCGCGCAACGGGCCCGGGATCGTGTCCAGGGAGTTGCAGGTGGCGATGAAAATCACCTGCGAGAGATCGAACGGGAGATCGACATAATGATCGGTGAACTCGTGGTTCTGACGCGGATCCAGCACTTCGAGCAGGGCACTGGCGGGATCCCCGCGAAAATCCGCGCCGATTTTGTCGATCTCATCGAGCATCAGAACCGGGTTGCGGGTGCCGAGACGGCGCAGCTCCTGGATGAGCCGGCCCGGCATGGCGCCGACGTAGGTGCGCCGGTGCCCCCGAATTTCCGATTCATCGCGAATCCCGCCCAGACTGATCCGGGCAAACTTGCGACCGAGGGCATCGGCGATCGATTGCCCGAGGCTGGTCTTCCCGACGCCGGGAGGTCCGAGGAAACAGAGGATGGGCCCGCGCCCGGTCGGGTTGAGCTGGCGGACGGCGAGGTATTCGACGAGGCGCCGCTTGACCTTGACCAGACCGAAGTGATCCCGATCGAGAATCTCTTCCGCCTTGGGCAGATTGATCGACTCCTCGCTCAGCACGTTCCAGGGGAGTTCCGCGAGGGTCTCCAGATAATTGACGATCAACGAATGATCCGGGCTGGCCGGAGGGATCAATTCGAGGCGGCGCAACTCCCGATTGGCGTATTGCTGGGCCTGCTCGGGAAGACCGGCCGCCTCGAGCCGTTGCCGGAGATCCTCCACCTGTTCCTCGGCGCTGCCTTCCTCACCCAGCTCCCTCTGGATGGCACGAAGTTGTTCGCGGAGGTAAGCTCGCTTTTGGGCCTCGGTGAATTCGCTCTGCACATCCTGACGCAGCTTGCTTTGCAGTTCTGCGATGTGGAGCTGGCTGTTGAGGTGACGTTGCACCATTTCGATGCGTCGGGCCACCCCGGTTTCCTCGATCAACTTCTGTTTCTCCTTGGCTTCGATGCTGAGGTTGCTGCCCAGGAAATCGGTGAGGAGCGACGGATCGGTGATCTCATCGAGGGCCATCCGCGCCTCCTCGGGAATGTCCGGCCGCAAGCTCATGAGCCGGTGCGCGGACTCCCGGAGATTGCGCAACGCGGCCTCCCAGTGATCCCCGTCCCCTGACAATTCCACACTTTCCAAGACCTCAACCTCCGCCTTCACGTAAGGCTGCAATTGCACCGCCTCATGCACCCGCATCCGGCTCTCCCCGTGCACCAGGACCACCACGGCATCGTCCCCCTGACGAATCATCCGCAGCACCTTGCCGATCACCCCTTGGCCACACAGACCTTCAATCCCCGGTTCGTCCTGACTTGGATCTTTTTGCAGGAGCAAGGCCAGGGATTTGCTCTGGGGCAGGCTCTCCTCCAGCAGACGAAGGCTGGAGGCCCGGGCCACGCTGATGGGGACCACGGTTCCCGGGAAGACCACCGTGTTGCGCAACGGCAGCACTGGCAGAACCACCCTCTCCACGGGGGGAGCCGCCACCAATGCCGTGGCCTCCGCCTCACCCGATGCCGGTTCGTCACTCATGCAAGGGCTCTTGGCAGGGTGATCCAGACCATCCCATTCTCCTGCGTTGCCTGGGCGTTTTCCACACGGACATCCACCGGCAGGTTCAGGACTCGCTCAAAAGCACCATCCGTGATCTCCATCACCAGAAGCCGACCGCACGGAGGCCGATCACATCCCCGCTCGGGTGCCATCCGTTCCCCTCGGATCGACAAGCGACGCGCTTCCACCTCGATCTCGATCTCGCTCTTGGGCACCCCGGCCAGTTCCACGCACACCTCCAACCGGTCCGCGTAGGCATACACGTTCACCGCCGGATGCCACGCCGCCGGAGGCATCCCCACCGAAGCAAAGTGCAACCGCTGCAACTGATCCGCGATGGCGTTGGTCATCGAAACGATCCTGGTAAGTCGAATCCGGTGGCCCATCCCTTCATCATGCGGCCTGGCCGGGCCCAGATCAAGCAATTTACCGAATCCTTCCCTCGTTCCCGCATCCCGCAATCCAACCCATTGCACTCTGCAAGGATCAGCCTCTCCCCGTCCCCGCTCCAGGCCCTGGCACATGTTCTGCTCCTTCCATCTCCAACGGCAGCAAGCCTCTCCCTTTTCCCAGGTGGCCGACAACGGTCCCCCTTCGTCCCCTTGCCGCGGCATCCATCCGCCTCAAGCCTCCCCACCCCCCCAAGGCTTGGGGCTTTGGGTGCCGCGGCCCTCCCCGCAACCACAATTCAGCGCAACCGGAAGAACTCCTCCGCCTGAACCTTTGGCAACCGAATCATCCGGGCCCCGACCTTCGGATGCCTCCGCTCCGCCTCGCCGAAAAACAAGTCCCGCAACTCCGCGTCGGTGCGCCGCCCGAAGACTCCGTCAAGCGCCGGAGGCAAATGTTCCTCGCGATCGACCGCATAAGGACTGATGGCCCCAAAATAAAGTTCACGGGCCAGCTCCGGTCCTCCTTTTCCCTCCCAGGAATGACAACCGTAACAATCCATCCGGGTTAGCCATTCCGACCGGGAAACAGTGGCTGGGGTCAGGGCCAGTCCTTGCAACCCCAAAACGAGGGCGGAGCGTTGCAGCGGACTCAGGTAATAATAGGGAACCGCCCCAGGGCTCGGTTCATCCTGAAGACACCCGCGGTGTTCCGCACGCAGTTCCAGCAACGGACGAGCCTGACGGAACGGCATCGGTCCGTCCCCGGTGTCGTGACAATTCACGCAACCCTTGGCCGCGAACAGGGCGCGACCACGCCCCGCCAGTTCCGGGTCCGCCGTTGCCTGCAATGAGGCCGGGACCGGTTCCTGACGCATCGGCGACGCCTGAAGATAAGCGGCCAAATCCGCCGCCTCGAGCTCGTTGAGCCCGTGTCCCGGCATCCGGCCCGAGGGGTGATGCTTCAGGGGATCGAGCAAAAACCGGGTCAGATAATCCGTGGTCCAAAACAGGGCAATCCGCACCGGCTGGGATGGCATGGCCGGGGCCTCCAACGCCGCGTCCTTGGGCGAGTTCGGCGGAGCGTATTCGGCATCCGGCGCATGACAGGCAATGCACCCGACCCGGTGATAGAGCTCCCGGCCACGCTCGATGTTGCCGAGCAACAACGGTTCCCCGGGCGGTTCGCGCAGGGAGACGAGATAGGCGTAAAGGGCGGCCAGTTCTTCCTCATCCCGGTCCGGACCGGCGAAGAGGCTGGGCATCGGAGTGGATCGTTTCAACATCCGTGGGTTGCGGAGGAGCAATTGCAACACGGACTCATCCCCAAACCTCGAAGCCAACCCGGCGAGACGGGGACCTGGGACTCCTGCAAACCGCTGCCGAAGCGCTTCCGGTGGAGCGTGGCAAGCGACGCAATTCAGTTCGTTGAGCAGCAGTTCCCCCCCCTTGGCGAGGTGTTCCGGAGCGTCCCCCGCCGCGTGGAACCGATTGAACCCGGTGACGAGCGGATAATTCACCTCTTCAGCGTGCGCCGGATGGGCCCGGACGAACGCCGGACTGAACAGCACGAGGAGGGCGGTGAAAACCAACCGGGCCATGGACCTACCTCCCCGCCACCGCAGCGACTCCCTCAACCAGGCTCTGACGCCACGCCATCCAGCCCCAGCTCGCAAGCAGAAGCGCCATCACCAGCAGCGTCCAAAGCGGCCAGTTCAAATCCTGCTCGGTGTGACGGCGCACCAACTCGACCGACATCCCGGAGATCTCTTCCTGGCGGGACGCCTTGCGAAAATCTCCTTCCCGGGCATCGGCAAAATAGGTGACTCCCTGCAGCAACGGAACCTTGCCCTGATCGATGGACAGATACCCGGCCTTCAACGGGGCCCGCAACTGGGAGAGTTCGGTCACCGGGACTTCGCGGCGCCAATCCTCCGAACCATCCCAGGCGGTGAACCGCATCTCCACGGAGACCGCCGCTGGGTCCGCAATCGGCACCCGCAACGGTTGACCGGTTTCCAGGATGCGGCGTTCCAGCACCGGTTTGTCGAGCCGGACCAGCTCCGCAAACCGGTGGATGGCCAGAACGAAGGCGGGCAGCTGCGCCGCGTTGGACGTGGCCACATCAAAACCGAACAAAAGCTGCCGGACCCCCTCCGGAGTGCGGCGCAACAGGATCAGCGGCTTGTCCTCGCGCCAGACGAGCACCCGGTCGTTCTCGGTCTGGGGAATGCCGGAGCTTTGCAGGTGGATCAACGGTTCCCAGTTCAAATTGGACACCAATTCGTGATCCTCCGCCAGGATCCGTCCGGCCACCGGCTTGCCCTGAATGGGAGGCCGATCCAGAAAGACCACTGCGTTCCCCGACGGCAGGGCCGGATTCAACGGATCATACCCCGCAAAGACCAGATCCGCCGCCGGTCCATCCGGCTGAGCCGGATGAGCCCCCTCGATGGAAGCGATCACCTTCTCCACCAACGGATTCAGACGCACCGAGCCCTGGAGACGGACAAAGAGGACCCGGGGCTCCGGACGCAGCAGGGGCAGGACGTCGTCCACCGCGAAGGCATCCGGCTCCAGCTGCAACCGAAGCCTCTCCCCACCCTCCGGAAAACCGCCCTCAAGCACGCGGATTTCACCCGGCTCCAGCCGGATCGTCTGCGCCGTGGAGGCTTGTTCCCCGGAAGCGAGGCGCCAGGTTCTTTCCACGGCGCCTTCCCCGTAATTGCGCAAAATCGCACGCCACCGGGCTTTCCCGTTCTCCTCACGAACCTCGAGACCGGTGAAACCTGCGTTCTCCACCGGGCTTCCCACCGCGAGGAGCCGGGCCTCGAACGGCAGGTCCGGCACCGGGTGATCCGTCACCAAAAGAACCACGCCGGACGGCCCCACGGCGTTCCGAGCCACTCGCAAAGCCGGCGTGAACTCGTGTTCCCCGGTCAACGGCTCCCAGGCCCCGAGCATCCTCTCAACCTCCTTCAACTCCGTGCCCCGGTAGTAATTGCGCCCCGCCAGGGAACTCCCCACCACGCAATACTCGGTGCGCCCCGACGAGGAAGCCATCCCTCCCAGAACGCGGAGCAATTCCTTCAACGCCTCCTCGCGAAACGCGGACATCGAGGCCGAATCATCCAGCACCACCGCCACCGGTTGCACCGATTCCGGGCGCAACCAGCGCGGCTGGACGAGCAACCAGGTCAACAGCAGAATCATCAACAACTGCAACCACAGCGGGACCGAGGAACGGATCCGATCGATTTTTCTTCCCTCGCTGCTTTCCCGCTGAATCTGCTGCAACAGAAAGAGCGTGGAAATGGTCACGGCCTGACTCCGCCGTTGCAGAAGATGAATCAACAACACGGCGGGCAAACCGAGAAGCGCCCAGAGACCGGCAGGATTGCCCAAGATCCATTCCATAGATGCGATTAGATCAGGTCAATTCAGTTCAGCCCAGTTCCAAGGTCCCCGCCGCCACCGCTTCCAAACGCAGCGCGTGGGCAAAATCCCCTTCCGCAGGCACCCGCACCACGGACACATCGTATCGCCTCCCCTGATGTTTCCACCCCTCGAAATGACGCCGATACGCCGTGCGGTAACGCTCCAACAATTCCAAATGAACCCGGCGCTGATGACGCGTGCCGTCTTCCGAGTCGATGAATTCGTAATTCCCGGACCAAGCCGGCTCCGCCTCTTCCCGGGAAAAAGGGACAAAAATCGATCCGAAACCGCGATGCCCCGCCAGTTGCCGCAAGACCGGGTCCCCGTCCCCATGAAAGAGCAGATCACTCAGCAAAATCCGCATCGAACGCGCCCGGAAGGGAATCGCCTCGAGCCGAGGCGGGGCCGAGGCCGGTCCGGCAGGCAAAGCTGCAACCTGGGCAGGCCAGGCATGCCCCGTCAACACTTCCGTCCGCAACGGAATGCTGCCCCCGGGAGTCGCCAGATAAAACCGGCCGCTGGCTCCAGACTTGAGAATGGTGTGCGCCAAAAAATAGAGGAGTTCCACGGTGCGCAGCGTTTTCGCCTCGCCGAGAAACATCGAGGGCGAGGCATCGATCACGAGATCGACCAGCGGCCGAACCTCCTCACGGTAAAGCTTCATGGTAAAATTCCCGCTCCGGGCATAGGCCTGCCAGTTGATGTGCCGCGGGTCATCCCCGGGCAGATAAACCCGGTGATCCTGAAAATCGAGCGAGGAACCGGTCCCCAAACCTTGCTGATCCCCCGTGGCTCCCTTCCAGACCCGCTTGCCAAAAGGGAGGCGGAAGACCTCGGCCCATCCCTGTCCCCGCGCCCCCACGGCTCGCAAATCCACGCTTTCGAGGGTCGGCACGCTCATACGCTCAAGTCCTCACGCCTCGCCTGCGCCATGGCACGCCGCACCCGCAGGTTTTTCCACAACACCACCGCCACCGAAAACAGCAGGACCAGGACCTGCACCACCGAGAACATGAGCGGTTCGTGGCTTCCGACGGACTCCCGAAAAATCGCGAAGATGGAGAGCGGCGGCAAGAGCACAACCAATTGAATCAACCCCGGAAGATCGCCACGCTCCACAAAGGGCATCATGGAGACCGCAATCGTGACCAGGAAAATGCCGGTCAGGCAGTAGGAGACCACCGGTTCCGGATGGGTGGGGCGCGAGAGCAGCATGATCGCCAAAGGCAACATCAGGGAGGCGGTGACACTGAGGATCATGGCAATGCTCATGCCCGCGCTATCGAGATCCGAGCTGATCCAGGCCTGCGGAGAAAGCAGAGCCGCCACCGCCATCAGGGCCGACAGCAGAAAAATGAACCACGTCCCACTGCACCAGCCAGGCGCGAAAAACGTCTCCAGAATCCGCCCGCCCGGAAGGCGGCGGAACGGCTCATACACCGAGGAAACCGTCGGCGGATGCTCGCTGAGAGCATCGATGGCAAACAAGCCCAGGAAACTGAACGACAACAACAGGGCTGCGGGTACCGCCCAGAAATGCGACAACACCAAACTAGCTCCGAAACAGCACAGGGCCGCGATCCGCCGCCGGGTCACGTAGTTCACCGCCTCGGGCGCAATCCGGCTCGCGGCCATGTCCAGCAGATAACAACCCAGAAAAATCGCCGCCGGGACAATGCAGAGCCAAGCCTCCCACTCCAAATTGAACGGAGCCACGCCGTCGCCACGGCTCACCCGGTAGACGGATTCCCCCAGAAAACGGAAAACCAAGATCAAGACCGGCACCGTGAAAAAGCAGCGGATCAGGAAGTTGGAAACCACCGAAAGCCCCACCATCAACGCCGTAACCAAACCGCTGAGACCAATCACAACGAGCAGCAGGACCAACTCCGCCACCACATTCATCCCGCCAAAGAAATACCGCAGCACGATGTAGGGCAGGACCGCGATCGCCAACAGCACCGACTGGCTCATCAAGGCCAGCCATTTGCCCACGGTGATGCGCCAGGCGGACATCCGGGTCAGCGAGATCAATTCCATGGTGTTGAGCTTGACCTCCACGTTGAGGGCGTTGAGCCCGCGCAACGGCATGACCACCAGAAGGGCCACCTGAAGCAAAAACCAGAACGACCCGGCGGTGTCCCGGCTGTCGCTGCTCTCGACAAACCCGCCCACCATAAAGATCAGCAGCAGCAACTGCACAAACAGGAAGGCCCAGGTGAAGGAGCGCGCCCGCAGCCCTTGCCGCAGCTCCTTGACCACCATCGGGCCGATGGAATCGCTGAAATCCGTGAAGACCGATTCGGGGAGTTTCATCCTGCTCATTTCCCACCAGCTTCCCGATCCAGTTTGCCCACCATCTCGATGAACGCATCCTCCAAGTTGCGCTCCTCGCGCCGGAATTCCGTCACCGCCAACCCATCCAACACCATGCGCCGCAGGACATTCGACACCACTTCCGGAGAACTGTCTCCGATCTCGATCCTGCCGCCATTTTTGGTCGACTGCAAAAAGGTAACCTGGGGCGAAAGCAGGGCCCATTCCTCGAGTTTGGCCGGGTCCCCCACCAGCGCGACGTTGACCACGGCCGTCTCCATCCCGTGGCGCTTCATGCTCTCCGCCGTGCCGTGGTGCACCACGCGCCCCGCATTGATGAACACCAGGGTATCACACATTTCCCCCAGCTCGGACAGGATGTGCGAGCTGATCAAAATCGTTTTGCCCTCCTGTGCAAGGATGCGGATCAGTTGCCGCAATTCCACCCGGGCCTTCGGGTCCAGGCCCGCTGCGGGCTCGTCCAGAATCAGAACCTGCGGATCGTGAATCAAGGCGCGTCCCAAGCAAAGACGCTGCCCCATGCCTTTGGATAGCTTGTTGATCAGGCGATCATGCAGCTTGTCCAACTCCGTGAACTCCATCACCTCCTCAACCCTCTCCCGCCGCTCCTTCCCTCGGTAACCAAGGGCCCGGGCAAAAAAGTCCAGATACTCGATCACCGTCATGTTGTCGTAAGTCCCGAAGTTGTCGGGCATCCATCCCAACATCTCCCGGACCTTGGCCGGATAATCCATGACGTTGATCCCCATGATTTCCGCCACCCCGGAGGTCGGATACTCCAGCGTCGCCAGGATGCGCATGGTGGTGGTCTTGCCCGCCCCGTTGGCCCCGATAAACCCCGCCACCTGCCCCTTGGCAATCGAAAAACTCAAGCCATCCACGGCCCGAATCTGGCCGAACTGACGACAAAGACCATCGACCCGGATCGCGGGAACCGGCGACGGATCAATCGTGGGCAGGGGCGGAGGATTCATGGAGCTGTCGCGGTCCGGTTCACGGGTTCACCAGCCACAAACAACCGGTCTTCCTTCCATTTGATGGAGCGCAACGATGGGACCAGCTGCGACCCCGGATCATCCGCCTCCGCAAGAAACTGATTGTTCTGGGAACTCAGCCTCCCGATTTTCTCGTCCCACCCGGAACTGAAGGAACTGTGCGCCTGCTTCCAGACCTCTGCGTGGGTCTTGCCGGGAATGGGCTCGAGCGAAATCGCCTGCCCGCTCGGCACCGGCCCGGGACTGCGCCAGAATTTTCCGGTCGCGTCCTTGTAACAGAAACTCTTGAGCCCATACCCAAGGCTGTTGAACAAACGCGGGGGCTGATCGCCGACCGCAGGCTCCACCTCCTCGATCCGGGAACGCGTGGGCAAGGCGGCACGAACCAGATGAATCTGTTCACTCCGGCTGCGGAACCAATCCCCACCGAGTTGACCGTCCGACTCCTCGAAATTCGCCTCGATCGCATACAGATCATCAAATTGCGTCCAGCGCGATTTCTTCATCACCACCGGCATGAACCAGGCATTCTCGCTGGCCGGGAATTGGCGCCCCATCAAGACGCCGGTCCTCCCCACCTGTTCCTGAATCAGATGGGCCAGGCGTTCCCCGGCCTGCGATCGCAAGAGGACAAATCCCACCCGTCGCCCCGTTCCGCCAAACCCATCGCCCAGCACGATGATGAACAACAAGATCAAACTGGCGGAGAGCGAAATCAGCGGCGTGGTGACAAAGAGCAAATGCCTCCGCCCCGGTTTGGCCCAAACCTGCAGGTTCACCGGACCGATCACGATCACGAAAACGGAGAGAATGATGAATACGAGCCATGGGTTGAAATCCTTCTCTCCAAAAGCCTGCTGCAACGGATTCGCCAGATAATCGTTCCGGAGCGACTGGATCAGGCTGGGCGCGTTGTCGAGGGGGGCCGCAACCTGCTGCGAAGGAATCTTCAGGCCGTCCCACGACCACCGCACGAGACGCCCCATGCCCAAATCCTCGGCACCCGCCCCGTCCGGCCCGAACAGATGCAGATGCCCGCCCAGGCGAACCCAGCCGGTCAAGGTCTCCCGGAGCGTCGGGTCCAGAAGATCCCATTCCTGACGGCTCAGGAGAATCGCGTCAAACCCCGTCAAAACCCGCCAATCCGCCGGGAGTTCCGAGGGTTCAAAGATCACCGCCAACGGCTGTCCGCTGGAGGAGAGAGTCCCCCGCGCCTCCACCGCCTTGGTCAGCTGATCGAGGTTGTTGAGCCCCGCAAGCCCCTTGCTGAAGGCCACCGAACGCCAATCCGTGGTCATCATTCCGGGCACAGTCCCCTGAGCCACCATGGCCCCACTGCGCACCTGGATCTGCAACTCTCCCTCCACGCTCCGATCCAACTTGGTCGCCAGCGGCACCATGAACACATGCTCCGTGTCCGACAACCCCGGGGTGGTCACTGCGTGGGAGGAGAGGAAGCGGACGCCGCCATTCCCATACTGGGGCTGAGAGCGGAACGTCACCGCCCAGGAGCGCGGTTGCGGATATCCGTTATGAATCGAGATCTTGATCGGGAAGAAACCGCGCGGCGGGACCCGCTCGATCGCCGAAGCGGCGCGGACCGTGGTGCTCGTCAAGACATCCACATCCCGTTTGAAAAATTCAAACTCGGCACGCGCCGGCAGTGCAGGAAGCCAGAGCAGCACCAGCCCCAGGAAAAGGCACCCGCGGAACTTCACGCAGCGCCGACGGGTTGGGATTCCTTCAACGTCCGAGGCACCGAAAGCGCCTGGACCGGCACCTCCGCCAACACTTCGGCAGCCACGCCAGCGTTGGTTTTTCCATCGATCCGGGCATTGTAATCGAGAATGATCCGGTGCTGCAGGACCGGCACCGCGACGGCCTGGACATCCTCAAACGAGGCGTTGATCCTCCCCGACATGAGACCGCGCGCCTTCGCTGCGGAAGCCAGACTCAGGGCGGCCCGCGGGCTGGCTCCATATTTGATGGCGGTCGCCGCTTTCGATTGTCCCGGGTGGGTCGCATCCACCAATCGCGCGATGTAGTTGGCCACCACTTCCGGCAGGTAAATGGTCCGGACCGCCTCCATGATGCCGGTCAACGCTTCCCGGGTCATCACCGGCTTCAACTCCGGTTCTACCCCGAGTTCCCGATTCTCCACGATTCTCTGCAGGGTGGAGGCATCGTTCCGGTGCACGTCCAGCTTGAACAGGAAACGGTCCAGTTGCGCCTCCGGAAGCGGATAGGTTCCCTCCAGCTCAATCGGGTTCTGGGTGGCCAGCACAAAGAAGGGTTGGGGCAACGGATGAGTCTCTCCGAGCACCGTCACCCGCCGTTCCTGCATCGCCTCCAACAGGGCCGACTGCGTTTTGGGCGAGGCCCGGTTGATCTCGTCCGCCAGACAGAGATTGGTGAAGAGCGGACCCGGCTGAAAGACGAACTCGCGACGACCGTTCGCCTCCTGAAGCACCGGGTTGCCGGTGATGTCCCCGGGCAGGAGATCGGGGGTGAACTGGATCCGTTTCGTGCCCAACTCCAGGGCCTTGGCCAGACCCTTGACCAATTCGGTTTTGCCGAGACCAGGCAAACCCTCGAGCAGAATGTGCCCCCTGGCCAGAATCCCGGTGACCACCAACTCCACCAGCCGTTCCTGACCGAAAAGGACGCTGTTGAGCGCTTCCATCAGGCGGCGCACCCCGGCGTTGTGAGTGGCGATTTCAGCTTCGGTGAGGGTTGGCATGAGTCTCTTTATTTGTAGAATCGGTTGAGCACGGCTTTCTCGTCCGGAAGCAGATCCGCTTCCCAAACACGTCCTCCGCCTTTCCCGGCGGAGTCGACGGTTCCCCCCGGACGGACGGACGTCGGCGATTTGTCGATCTGATGCTCCGTTTGCGACATCCCCACGATGTCTCCGGGCGCGGCCCGGCTCAGATCCGGGTTGACCGCGCGCTGCAGATTTTTGGTGGCGAGATTGCTTTCCTGATCCTCGTGAAACATCGGCGCATCGCCCCGGCCCCGGCTCGTGCCACCCGAGGGATACGGCTCACCGCCGGGCGCTTCTCCCAGCATCCGCAGAATCTCCTTTTCACTGAGCACACCTTCTCCTTCACCCTCCCCCGGGTTCTTGCATTGCGACAACATCCGTTCCAGCGCTTCGCGATTTTGACTCAGCTTTTGGGCCAGTTCCTGGGCCGCCTGGGGATCCATCTTCTTCAGGTCCTCTGACGTCAGCTTGCTCAAAGCTTCCAACGTCTTCCGGTCCATCGGCATCGCCCCGGCTTCCAACCCCTGCACCGCTTCGGCGAACTCCCCGGCCAGCCGCTCCGCACTTTCCGGGCTCAATTCATTGCCGAACTTGGCCATCGCGGACAAGGCGGCGCCCGCCTCCGCCGTGTTCCGCTCCAACTCGGAGAGCGACCGCTCCAGGGACTCGCGCAGGGAGTCCGTGGCCTCCAGATTGCTGTGGCTGAACCACTGCTCCGACGGATTGTCCCGGAGCGCCTCGATCTGCTTGGCCACTTCCTCCAACTTCTCCGGGTCCGCGATCTTCTCCTCCCGCAAATCCTCGAGCCACTTCTCCATCTCCTGCCACGCCATCGGCTCATTGGGCCGCACCGTGACTCCCTCCGCCGGACGGATCGGCAGAAAGAACGGCAGCGCCACCAATCCGGCCGAGACCACCGGTGGACCGATCAACCTCGGCCAGTTCCAGGCCCACCCATCCGCGCCCCTCATTTCTTCGGGCACCGGCGGCCAGTCCGCCAACCCGCGCGCCGCCGCCGTCAACGCGTTGTCGAGCCTCATCTGCGACTCCAACCGCACCATCGCCTGCTCCGTCGTGACAAAGCGGCGCCGGGCCAGAAGCCAGGTCACACCCAAGACCAACAACACCACCCCGCCCACGACAGATCCCGTCCACCGAATCTGGTCCGGCGACGCCTCATCCCATCCCGCCGACCGCAGATACAAAACGACGCAGGCACCGATGACCGCGAACAACATCGAGACCGGACCGAGCCATTCCAACCACCAGCCCAAATTCACCCGGCGCCGGGTCCGCGCGATGATCCGCTTCCATGCGCGGCTGCAAGACGGTCGGGTTTGACTCATGACGGAGTGAATCCTAACGCTCCTCGGCCCCGGGCACAAGACGGACTTCTTTGGCTTCGCACATCTCTCTCCAACCCGGGAACCGCCATTGATTGGGAAAGCCGCGGCACTGCTCCGGTTTGACTTCCTGAATCCGGCAATCGATCCCGTCCAGAAACTCGCAACTCCCATCCTCGCGGGCGAGCAGAGTAAGCCCTTGCCGATTGCGCCGCAACGCGGTATGCCGGGCCACGAAATCGTGCGGCAAAAGCCCCAGATGTGCGGAGATCCTCAACGTATCCGCTTCCGTGAGCACAACCTCCCCCGGCCAGCGGCAGCACTTTGCACAGCGCTGGCAGGCATAATAGACGTCAGCGGATTTCTCGGTCTTCATGATCCGGAAAATTGCCCGGGCAACGCCAGGAGACGCTTGGCCTCCGCGAGCAGGAAGGCCGCATCCAAAAACGGCTTCCATCCCACATCGATCCAGCGAATCCTCCCCGCGCCGTCGAGCAAAACAGTGCCATGCAGCGGATCGCCCTCGAAATCGTCGTAAGCCCTGAAGGCACGAAATGCCCGCTTCTCGGGATCGCAAAGAATCTCGAGACCCGGGCCAGCCGCTGCGGGCAAGATCTCCCGGATCCGCGCTGCTTCCAGAACCGGCTCCCTGGTGACGGCGTGCAGACGGATCCCCGCCGCCGCGAAGTCCGGCGCCGCTTTGGCAAAGATCCCCAACTGCTCCACGCAGTGCGGGCAAGCGGAACCCAGGTAAAAAATGAGCAGCCGCGGATGCCCCGCAAGGTCACCGCCGGAAACCATCTTGCCATCCAGTCCAGTCGCCTGCCAGGCAGGCGCTTGCGGCGGCCCCCAAAGTTTTCCGCCCAAAGTCTCCAGGGGCGGACGTTGTCCCAGATCGTGCCGCACCGGAGCCGCCGGACGCCACCCGCTCTCCGGGCGAAACCTCCGATTCCAGGCCTCCAACCGGCTCGTCACCGGCAACCCGTCGTCCAACGCAAAAGCGGCTCCTCTCGCCTCCAGAAACGCCTCCCGAGCTTCGTTCTCCCGCCCGCAGGCCAGCAAAATCTCCGTTTTCGCCGCCAACCCTGTCAGATCCCGGGGAAACTTCGCCACCAAATCCGCCGCCTTCGCGGGTTGCCCCAACCGCAACCAACACCGCGCCCGGACCGCTGCGGACATCTGCTCACCCACTCCCTCCAAGAGGCCGACCGCCCCCGGCGCATTCGTCAAAACCGCCTCCAACACCCGCAGCTCAGCGATCGCGGCATCCGCGGGTCCCGGCTTCTCCGGCTCCTTCTTGGCTGCGGTCGCCGCGGATTTTTTCTGCGCCGCCGCCTTGTCTCTCTCCGCGCGCTGAATCTCCTCCAAGCTCCGCAGGGCGCTCGCGAGCCGTTGCGGCTCTTCCAACGCATGCGCGGCCACTCCGAGGGCCCGCAACCGGATCACCTCCGGAGCGATGGCCGTCGTCGGACCAATCCAGATCGAATCCACCGCCGCCGCGAGATCCTCCCAGAGCTCCCACCTTTCCAGGGTCTCCAACAACCGGGTGCGACCAAAAACGGCGGAAGTGCCCGCTTTGTCGAGCGCATTCCACTCCGGGTGACGCGGAATGGAGATGAGGTTCGCCGCCAGAGCCATCGCTTCCCGAGCCCGCCCCAACTCGTTCCACGTGCGCACCAACCACTCCTGATTGTGGGCATAGTTGTGGATCTGATCGGGCAACAGAAACGTCTTGGCCAAATGCGCATGATCCACCCGGGCGGAAGCCTCCTGCTGCCAGGCGGCATCATCAAACCGGCGCAGTTTGGAATAGGTGTGCCCGGGCATGTGCCAAAGGTGGGCGATCCCCGGCGCCGTCGGACCACAGGCCGCTGCCGAGCCGACCGCACGAATCGGCTTGGAGTCGTCCCACAGATGGATCCGGTAATGATGCGCTGGGTGATCACTCCTCACCGCAAAGACCTGCTCGAGAAGCGCATCCACCGCCTGCCGACTCGAAATCGGTGCCTCGGAACGCACATGCCAGATTTTCCAAGCCAAAAAGGCCTTGGCTTCGACATCCCCGGGATGTTCCTGCACCACGGTTTCGAAATCGCGAATCAGGTCGAGGGCGCGGGTCTTTTTGTCCCGTTGATCTTCCCGATAAAAATTCTCAAGCGCGGCGATCCAGAGCTTTTCCCTCGGGGAGACGGAATCTTTTCTGGCGGTGGCCTTGGCGAGAAGTCCCCTGGCCCGCTTGTCGTTGTTCACGTTGGCCATGGCCATGCCCCAATAAGACATGGCGCAGGCGGGATCGAGAAAGGCGACCTGGCGGAAAGAGCGCTCCGCCTCAAAATACCAGAACCCGTGCAACTGGGCGATGCCCTGGTTGAAGAACGCCTGGGCCTCCGGTTTGGTGGTCGTCACGGGAAACTCGATCCGGCCCATGCCGGGGAGCAGCACCGCCCCCTGACGCGGCCCTTCGTTGAACGCCTCCCCGTGGACGGAATGGCCGGGCGAGGGTTCGGCGGCTGGCAACCCGCCGAGGAAGACAAGAAAGAGCAACAGACGCATCCGCAGAATGTAATCACTCCCGCTGCTTGGAATCCATCCAGATTGTCACCGGACCATCATTGATCAGGGTGACCTGCATGTCCGCACCGAATTCGCCACAAGCCACGGGTCGGCCCAACTCCCCGGAGAGCGTTTCCAGAAAAAAATCGTAGAGCGGTTCCGCATGCTCCGGTCTCGCCGCCTGCGCAAAGCTGGGCCGATTCCCTTTCCGGGTGCTGGCATGAAGGGTGAACTGGCTCACCACCAGGATCGATCCGGACACGTCGGCGCAAGAGAGATTGAACTTCCCCTCGCCATCCGCGAAGATCCGCATCTTCACGATCTTGCTGGCCAGCCAAACCGCGTCCTCGGGCGAATCCGCTCCCTCGATGCCGAGCAGGACCAGCAATCCCTGGCCAATCTCGCCACGGACTTCCCCGCCAATCCTCACCGCCGCCTCACAGACGCGCTGCAACAAGACCCGCATGTCCCTCCCCTGCCCCGTTCCCTCCGGGCTGTCAACCGTCCGCGCCCTCTTGAAATCTCCGGCCTGCCCCTGTTTCCAAGTTGGCAAGCGCGAGGAATCCGGTAGTGTAAGGTTCGTCCCGCCCGCGGGTTTGGTGTTTGCATGGAAGATTGTCCGAAGAAACGCGTCGCCAGGGCTCTCATCGATTCCTACCACGAGGTCGGGGGGATCAACCGGATCGATTGCTCCAACCTCCCCTCCAAACGCGCCGTGGCCGGGATGTGCGAGGATCTGCTCCGCCTCCTTTTCCCGGGGTTCCACGATGAAGAACCCATCGCCTCGGAAGACATCGAGGCTCTCACGGAACGCCGAATTTTCGAACTCTTCAGCCGGCTCGTTCCGGAGGTTGCCAAAAGTCTGAGTTTTTCAGAGCAGCGGGGCGGCCTGCACGATCAGACCGCCGAGGAACTGGCCTTCGAATTCCTCGCCAGCCTGCCCGATCTGCGCCGCCTCCTCAGCACGGATGTCGAGGCCGCCTACGAAGGCGATCCCGCCGCCACCAGCGTCGAGGTCATCATCGTCTCCTATCCAGCCATCGAAGCCATCGCCATCCAACGGGCTTCCCACGTGCTTTTCGGAAAGGGCGTCCCCCTCATCCCCCGGATGATGACGGAATGGGCCCACGGCCGCACGGGCATCGATATCCATCCCGGCGCGCAAATCGGCTCGCACTTTTTCATCGATCATGGCACCGGGGTGGTGATCGGGGAGACTTGCCGCATCGGCAACAGCGTGAAGCTCTATCACGGAGTCACTCTGGGGGCCCGCAGTTTCCCCAAGGACGCCGAGGGCCGCGTCCTCAAGGGATCCAAACGCCACCCGGACGTCGAGGACAACGTCACCATCTATCCCAATGCCACCATTTTGGGAGGCAAAACCGTGATCGGCAACGGTTCCACCATCGGAGCCAATGTCTTCCTCCGCGACAGCGTTCCGCCCCTCACCCTCGTGACCACGGAAGGCGCCTCGCAAAGATTTCTCAACAAGGAAACCGGCCAGGAACTTGAAATCCAACCCCCAGAAGCCCTCCCTGCGATCATGCCGTGAGCCGAAACCTGCCATTCTCCCGTCAACAACTCGAACTCTTCTTTCCCGCGCCAGATCCTCCGGCCCCCAGCGACGCCCCCCTTCCGGTCTTGCCCGCCGGAGAAGATGCGGACCTGACCGGACTCAGCCGCCGTCTGGTCGCCGCCCTCGGACTCCACGACCTCGCCAAACGCGTCGTCGTCCTCTGGAACCCCAGGCTCCGCACCACCGCCGGCCGCGCCTACCGCAACCGGGCCGTTGTCGAACTCAATCCCCAACTCGTCCGCATCTCCCCGGAGGAAATCGACCGCACCCTCCGTCATGAACTCGCCCACCTCGTCGCCGCCCACCGGGCGGGCCGACGGCGCATCCCCGCTCACGGACGCGAGTGGCGGATTGCCTGCTCCGAACTCGGCATCCCGGGAGAATCCCGCTGCCATGATCTCCCCTTTCAACGCCGTCCCCAACGCCGCCGCTTCGCCTACGTCTGTCCCGTGTGCCAACACCGCCTCCTCCGCGTCCGGCGCATCAAACGGGCCGCCGCGTGTTACCACTGCTGTCGCGCCCACAACCAGGGAAGGTTCGATGCCCGCTTCCAATTGATCGAAGCCCGCCTGAAGGAGTCGGAAGTTGCGTCTCGCCAAAGCTAAATTATCCGTGTTTCTAAATGAACCCTGATCCCAGTCTGACCGAAGCCGCCAGCGGCCCCGCACTCGCTCTTCCAGCCAACCACGGCAGTGTTCCCGACCTGGAGGACGACTTCACGGACGAAGTTCTCGGAGAACGCCAGGGCAGCGCCTGTTCCATGGAGCCGGGCTGCACCTCCTGCGAATAAATCGCGCCCCGTTCGGCATCCCGACTTTTCCTGGGCCAGGAACGATTCGCGTGAAAGCCTTCCGCACCGCCCACGGTGTTCCTTGGTGGTGCCATGCCCACGCTTCGGTCCATTTGTCTCCTTTTTTTGACGATCGGCGTTGCCTCGGCCGCCCCGACCGATGGGGGCATCGCTTTTTTTGAGACCGAAATCCGCCCCCTGCTCTCTGAGCATTGCCTGGATTGCCACAGCACAGCCAAGAAAACCCGGGGCGGATTGAATCTCGATTCCCGCGAAGGATGGGCCGCCGGTGGAGATTCCGGCCCCGCCATCGTTCCCGGCCAGCCGGATGCCAGCCCACTCATCCGAGCGGTGCGCTACCACGACCTCACCCTGCAGATGCCCGAGGAGGGCAAGCTGCCGGAACCCAAAATCGCGGCCTTGGAGAACTGGGTTCGCATGGGGGCCCCGGATCCGCGGACGGCGGTCACGGCCGGAAAGAAGCAGACCGGCTTGGGCCTCTCAGAGGGACGCAAATTCTGGTCTTACGCCCCGATCCGCCCCGCCACTCCCCGCGCCGTCCAAGACCCGGCCTGGCCCCGGACCGACCTCGATCGGCTCCTCCTGGCCTCCGCCGAAAAAGCGGGCTTCCGTCCCGCCCGGGATGCTCCCCCGGAAATCCTGGTGCGCCGCCTCTACCTCAACCTGATCGGTCTTCCCCCTTCCCCGGCCCAGATTGACCGGTTCGTGAAAGCTTCTCGCCTCGACCCGAAAGCGGCGGTTGCCTCTCTGGTGGACGAACTCCTGGCCAGCCGCCACTTCGGAGAGCATTGGGCACGACTCTGGCTCGACATGGCGCGCTTCGCGGAATCGAGCGGCGGCGGACGAACCCTGCTTTTCAAAGATGCTTGGCGCTACCGCGACTACGTCATCGAATCGGTCAACAACGACGTCACGTGGGACCAATTCATCCGGGAACAGATTGCCGGGGATCTTCTCCCCGCGGCCTCGCCCGACGAAAAACGCCGCCACATCGTGGCCACCGCTTTCCTCGCCCTCGGCCCGACCAACTACGAGGAACAAGACAAGCAACAATTGCGGTTCGATGTCATCGATGAGCAGCTTGAGACGATCGGGCGGGCCCTGCTCGGACAAACGCTCGGCTGCGCCCGCTGCCACGATCACAAGTTCGATCCGATCCCGCAACGCGATTACTACGCCCTGGCCGGGATTCTGGCCTCCACCCGGACCCTGTTCAATTACACCGACAACGTGGCCCGTTGGGTCGACACCCCGCTGCCGCTCGACGGTCCGAGGGAAGCGGAACTGAAGGCGCACGAGGCCAAGGTCGACGAACTCCGGAAACGGTTGCAAAAGGCCAAGACCGACTTGGCCAAATTTGCCCAACCCGTGGCTGCAAAAGATCTTCCGGGAATCGTGATCGATGACACCGAGGCAAAGGCCGTCGGCGAATGGCGTCGCTCGAACTCCCTACCCGGCTTCATCGGCGGCGGCTATCTCCACGACGACAATCAGGGCAAGGGCGCGAAAACCATCACGTTCACTCCGGTGTTCCCCAAAATGGGCCGGTATGAAGTGCGCTTGGCCTACAATCATCACCCTTCCCGCGCCAACCGGGTGCGCGTCACCATCCTTCACGCAGATGGCGAAGAGACGGTCTTCGTGGACCAGACCCTCGTCCCTGCAGTGGATGGTCGGTTTGTCTCGTTGGGCACTTACCGGTTTGAGAAGGATGGCGCTGGCTTCATCCTCGTCAGCAACGCCGAGACCGAGGCGATCGTGACGGTGGATGCTTTGCAACTGCTGCCGGAGGAAAGCCTGGAGACTCCGCTGAAAAACAACGACGCGGCGATGCTCGTCCGGCGCTTGGAATCCGAACTGAAGCAACTGCAATCGACCGGTCCGGTTCGACAAGTCGCCATGTCCGTCCTAGAGGCCGAGACCCCGTCGGAAACGCAAATCCGGATCCGGGGCGTCGAAAAGAATCGCGGCGCAACCGTGCCGCGCGGCTTTCTCCAGGTCGCCAGCAAGGCTCCCGTCCAGATTTCCCCGGCGGAAAGCGGCCGCCGCGAGCTCGCGGACTGGATCGTGAGCCCGGAAAATCCCCTGACCGCTCGCGTGCTGGTGAACCGCGTCTGGGCCTGGCTCTTCGGCTCTGGAATCGTTCGCACCGTGGACAATTTCGGAACCACCGGGGAGAAACCTTCCGACCCGGAATTGCTGGATCATCTGGCCGTCCGGTTCATCGAAGAGGGCTGGAGCCTGAAACACTTCGTCCGCCAAATCGTTCTGTCCCGAGCCTGGCAGACCTCGGCTGAGGGAACCGCTCCGGCCGAATCTTTCGTCAGAGCGCAACGGCGTCGGCTCGATGCCGAACAACTGCGCGATGCCATGCTGCTGACGGGCGGTCGCCTCGAGCTGAGTTATCTCGGACCCAACATCAAGAGGGCCGACGAGATCGATGCCAACAACACCAGTGCGCAGAATGTCGAATATGGCTACGTCTACTCGGACGCTCGACGCAGTGTCTACACCCCGGCCTTCCGCAACAACCGACTCGAACTGTTTGCGGTCTTCGACTTCGCGGACATCAACGCCAGCATCGGCAAACGCCACGCCAGCACCGTGGCGCCCCAGGCCCTGTTCCTGCTGAACCATCCCTTCGTGCAGGACCAGGCTCGCGCCGCCACGGAAATTTCGCAGGATCTGCCGACCTCGGAGCGACTCGACTCCGCCTTCCTCCGCGCCCTGGGCCGCACCCCGTCTCCAAAGGAACGGAGCGCGTGCGAACGATTTCTGGGAACTCAGCCCACCGCGGAAGACTGGGCTCAAGTCCACCAGATGCTGTTCGCCTGCATTGATTTCCGCTACGTCGACTAACCCCACCGGACCCACCGCCCATGTTTTCTCCATGCACCCGACGCGATTCTCTCCGGACCGTTGCCTGCGGATTCGGAGCCCTCGCCCTGAGCGGTCTGGCCGCCCAAGCCCAAGCGCGACAAAGCCCGCTGGCCTCCAAGACTCCCCACCATCCGGCCCGCGCCAAACGGATCATCTTCCTCTTCATGTCCGGTGGGGTCAGCCATGTCGATTCGTTCGACTACAAACCGCGCCTGATCCGCGAGGATGGCAAAATGCGTCAGTTTGGCGATCTGCGCAGCCTTGCCAAGACAGGAAAGAGTCCGGAGATGCGGGTGATGAAGCCATTGTGGGATTTCCAGCAACACGGTCAAAGCGGTCTCTGGGCTTCCGGACTCTTCCCCGAAATGGCCAAACACGCCGATGACCTCTGCGTCATCCGGTCGATGCACACCGAGGGCATCGCTCACGGCCCAGCCACCCTGTTCCTCCACACCGGGACCACCACCTTCATCCGTCCCTCCATGGGCGCCTGGATCAACTACGGGCTCGGCAGTGAAAACGAGAACCTGCCCGGATTCATCTCGCTCGGCCCCGCCCTTGGCAACGGTGGCCCCCGCAATTACGGCAATGCCTTCCTCCCGGCCGTTTATCAAGGCACCCCGATCGGTCGGGCCGGCATTCCCGCCAAGGATTCCACCATCCGCAACCTCCGCCCGCTCCGGTCGGAACCACAGGCCCGGCGCCAATTCCAGCTGCTCCGCGAACTCAATGATGCCCAAATCCAGGCCAAACCAGGCGAAACCGAATTCGAAGCCGTCGCGGAAAGTTATGAGCTGGCTTGGCGCATGCAGTCCGCTGCTCCCGAGCTGCTCGACCTCCGCGGCGAATCGCCAGCCACCCTGAGCCTCTACGGAATTGGCGAGACGCCCACCGACAACTTCGGACGGCAATGCCTCCTGGCCCGCCGCCTCTGCGAAGCCGGGGTCCGCTTCATCCAGGTCAACTACGCGGACAACTCCAACAACCCCGCTTGGGATCAACACTCCAACCTGCCCAAACACGGAGACCACGCCAAGGCGGTCGACAAACCGGTCGCGGGCTTGTTGGAAGATCTCAAACAACGCGGCTTGCTCGAAGACACCATCGTCTGGTGGGGCGGTGAATTCGGGCGCACCCCCTACGCGGAAAAGAATGGCACCGGCCGCGACCACAATCCCGCCGGATTTTCCATCTGGCTCGCCGGTGGCGGCTTCAAACGGGGAACCACCTTCGGCGAAACGGACGACTACGGCCACCACGCAACCGTCGACAAGGTCCACATGCACGACCTCCACGCCACCCTGCTCCACGCCCTCGGCCTGGACCACGAACGCCTCACCTACCGCCACGCCGGACGCAATTTCCGTCTCACGGACGTCTACGGCAAGGTGGTCACGGACCTCTTCGCCTGAGAAGCGGATTTCCGTGTGATTAAATTATAATAATTTTATTATTTTTGCTTTTTACAGTTGCGCTCCGCCCGTTTTCGCGTGATTGTGTTCTCAGCAGCGGATTTCAAGGCTGCGAAGCTTTCCCCAAATTTCTTTTGTCGTGTGTCCTCGTGTGTTTCGAAGGCCGGCCCGTCGCCGGCCTTCGGTGCGTCTGGAAGTGTTTGACCAATCCACTGGAATCTGAGAAGGTGCGGCCGCCTCTTCCCAACTCCAGTTCGCGATGTCCAACGATACCTTCAAACGCCCCGCCGCAATCTATTCCGCCGCCGGAGTGGGGATCGCCGTGGTCGCTTTCCTCCTCGGTCTGTTCGTCGGCAGAAACTCCGGCAACTTCGATAGCCCGGGCCCCGAGATCGATCCCAGACTCTCCCAGACCAAGCTCCCGCAGACTTGGCCGCTGCACTTCTGCAGCGTGAATGTGGAACGCAACTACCCCACCGCCCTGGCCATCCCGAACGCGGATCATCTCAAGACGGTGGGAGGGTCCGTCGCCATCTTTCCCCATCCCAACAGCACCACGGCGCAGCTCCGGGTGATCAAGCTCCCGGCTTCGATGCACGCCAAACCCACGGCCGCCCGAGCCCTCGCGGAGAGCGGGGCCATCCAGGACGGTGACGTTCTGGTGGTCTTCCGCAAGGAATGGGCCCGCGCCAACGCCTACGGCAACCTCCAGCTCGGCCAGGGGCACGCCGCACTGGCCACCATCTCCCAAGACGACAAGGGCAAAATCGTGAAAACCGTGGAAAGCCCGCTCGATTACAGCAGCAATCTGGATCACCCGGGCCACTACGGAGGTCACAAGACCTTCCAGGTGATCCGTCCCAACCTCACCCCCCAACAAAAGGCCAACGTCGCCAAATGGGCCCGCCGCGTCCTGGACAAGAACCAGATCATGTTCCAACCCGACTACGGAGCCCCCTACTTCGCCAGGGTCAAGGGCAAGGACGCCGCCTCCCTCTGCACCGATCTGGCCATCTACACCCTCTACGGCGAGGGCGATCAAATCGGCACCTTCTGCTCCGAACTGGTCTGGGCCTTGCTCGGCCTGCGCAACGTCGATCCCGATGACCTTCTCAAGGCCTTCCCCAAGAACGATGCCAAGGGCGGTCCCCGGCAATACCTGGCCGGCAATGTCCGCCCCATCTTCAACCCGCTCCCCGGGGCCACCAAGAATCCCCTGGAAAATCCCGGCCTCATGCAGGGACCGGATGTCGTGCTCCGCCGAATCTTTCCAGACACCGCGAATCGCCACAAGTTCCTGGTGGACATCGTGCTCGGCCCGAAAACCGTCACCCCCACGGAACTCGACGGCATCATGTCCACCGGTCACCAGAAAACCGCCATCGCGTTTCAGCCGAAGATCGATCAGCTGCGCCAATGGTATGGCCAGCAGAATGAGAATTCAGGCGCTATCTCGGCGGTGAACGCCGGCATCAACCCCAATTATTCGCCCACGGCGTTCTCCATCCTGGCCAATTCCGACGCCAAGGGCCAGAGCGGCAAGCTCATGTTCTACGTCGGCACCGTGACCTACGAGTGAGCTCCGGCTCTCTCCCTCAAGCCCTCACTTGACCTGCAAGTGGAGGTGATCATCGTGCCGGGCCGCCTCCCGTTGCTGGAAACGGAGGCGCGGATGGGAAATGCCGAGCCGCTCCTGCAGGTGGATCTCGAGCAGGATCTTTTCCGTCCCGGGATTCTTCAATAACATCCTCAAAAGATGTTTGGTCCTCTCCTCATCAAGCTGACGGTCCCGGTTCACGCCCTGCAAAACCGGCAGGTCCCAGCGGAACCAGGACGGTTTCCCCTGGTGGGGCGCCGGTTCCCCGGGCTTCGGAGACTCGTAAACCCAATACCCGATCGGCGAGGGCGACACCGTGTATTTGCCGCCCTTCTCGTAACAAAACGAGAGATCGATTTTCCGGCCATCCGCGTGGGAAAGATGCGGCAACATGGGGAACTTGGGGCCGTAAGGAAACCCTCCGTCCAGATAATGAATCTGACTGCCGGAATAGTCTTTGGCCATCTGCCGGGCCGTTGTGAGGACCAGTTCCTTGACCTCGGGTTTCACATAGTGCCGGTTCAACAGGCAGAAGAACAAAGAACGCGGGGCCACCGGAGCTTCGGACGTGGCAAACAGCGGCATCGGCACCCGCCCGAAAAGGCCGGCCAACAAGGGCACAAACAGGAGCGTCACCGCGACATACGCAGCCGTCGAGGCCAAGAACGCCAGCCATCGACGGGCCTCGTCCGGGAACAAGCGGTAACGGCAGACGTGCCAACAAGCCCACAGGATGAGCCCGCCCACCTGACTCAACACCGTGAGCACCAGAAACAGAAGCGTTCCCGCCAGGAATTTGTGCAAGCGTGAATCCGCCGGAAATATGGAATCCTTGTTGATGTTCCCATGCTAAGCAGGAATTGGCCCGGTCGTCAAGAATCCGCCCGGGCCAACTGCCCTGCCTCCTGGATTGACGTCGCTGCGCAGACTCCCTTAGCATGAATCCCGTATGACTCGGATTTCCTGTCGCCTCACACTCTCCTTTTTCTTGTCTCTCTTCCTCGCCGCGCCCTGGACCGGGGCACAAACGCCTCCGCCATCCCCCGCCAAGCCGGTTGAACCCGCCATTCCGCCGACCCTGGCAAACCTCCCCTACGGAGCGGACCCGAGCCAAGTCATCGACTTCTACCGGGCCCAGTCCGCCTCGCCCACCCCGTTGGTGGTCTTCATCCACGGCGGTGGCTGGGTCAACGGCAGCAAATCCAGCGTCCCGAACCTGAAAGCCTATCTCGACGCGGACATCTCCGTGGCCTCCGTCGAGTATCGTTTTTTGCAAAAGGCGATGGCCGCCGGTGTTCATCCCCCGGTCATCTGGCCCCTGAATGACGCCGCCCGCGCCGTGCAATTCATCCGGTCCAAAGCGGGGGAATGGAACATCGACAAAAGCCGTGTCGCCGCCTCGGGAGGCAGTGCCGGGGCCTGCAGCAGCCTTTGGCTGGCCTTCCACGATGACTTGGCGGATCCAGCCAGTGCGGATCCGGTGAGCCGGGAATCGACCCGCCTCTTTGCCGCCGCGGTCACGGGCGCGCAGACCTCCCTCGACCCGCTCCAACTCAAGCAGTGGACCCCGAACAGCCGTTACGGAGGTCACGCCTTCGGCCTGTTCGACCCCGCCGACCTGAAGGTCCGGGACACCCGGTTCGCCGAGTTCCTCGACAAGCGCGAGGCCTTGCTCCCAGAGATCCGCAAATATTCGCCGATCGAACATGTGACCCCGGACGATCCCCCGGTCTATCTCGAATACAGCGCCGCCCCGGCCCTAGGCCAGGAACAGACGGATCCCACCCACACGGCGAACTACGGGGTGGGCCTGCAGGAAAAATGCCGCAGCGTCGGCACGCTCTGCATCCTTCAGTATCCCGGTGCCACGGGCGTTCAGGACCCGTCGGTGACGGCCTACCTCATCCGCACGCTCAAGACCGGACGGTAACCCGCCCCCTCAAACCACGCCCTGCAACCCCAGCCGTTCAATCAACTCGGGCGGCGGGCCCGGATACGGTCCGGCGATCGGCACATTCCCCACGTAACCGAGGCCTTTCCAGGTGGAGCTGTTCGTGTAATAACCGCCCAGGCAGAGCTGCCGAAACCGCTTGAAAAAGCGGGCCCCGATCTTCAGGTCCGGGGGCGCGGTCGCCTCGTCGCAAATCGAATCGACAATCGCGGTCTGCTCCGCCGGAGCGAGTTCGTCGAAGCGCTTCTCGAACCGCCGGAAACTCTCCGTGTTCAACCAAGCCAAGCCGCCGCGAACAATCTCCCCGGCTTCCCGATTCTCCTCGTAGGGAGCGCTGCACCACTCGTTGACAAACGCGGGAACGCCGGCCTCGCTTGCGGAAGGACCCTGGTCATCCTTGGGAAGGATCAGATCCGCCAGTGCGGCGGTCGTGCGGAGTTCCTCCTCCGTGAACTGCTTCTCCCACGGGAACACCGCCGGTTTCGTGAAATCCGGATCGTAGACCGGGTGACGAAGCGGAAGAGCCGGCGGCGCGGGCTCCGTTTCGCCAGGGGCACCCATGGCCGGAGGCACCGAGCCTGCGGCGGCCGTTCCGGCCAGCCACTTCATGGCGTCGCGACGCGAAAGCGGGTTTTGATCGGGATTTTTCATTCGGGAATCAACGTGACTTCTCGGACGGCGGGAGGCTTCATCTGTTTCCAGGCCAGGGCGACCCGATTGAGCCAGGCTAGGGCGAAGACAGTGCCCCAGACCGGTTGCCAGAGATAGAACAAGCTCAGGATCAGGCTGGCCCACAGGAACCAGCGTTCCTGAAAACCGCCCCAACGGAAGGCGTAAATGATCATGGCCCCTCCCGCGAACAGCATGCCATTGGCGACCGCCAGGGGATGCCCGACGGCGGCAAAGACGAGCGGCTCGCTCCGATCCTCCGGGGCTTCGAGTTTCATCCGTTCGAGAACTTGCGAGATGTGGTAGACTCCGGCGGCCTTGATCGGCAGGGCAACGGCGGCAAGCACCGTCCCCAGCACGGCCAGGACCGGCACCGATCCGGGACGGGCCGACTTGCGGGGGCGCATCCGCCCGAAGGTGGCACGCCGCAGACGCCGTCTTGGTCCGGTATGCATGTTTGGGACGGGACCGCCGGTCAGATGGTCCCTTTTTTCATCTCCTCCATCAGCCATTCCGTGCCACGCCAGGCGAGGGCGAGGATGGTCAGGGTGGGATTCTTATCAGGATTGCTCGGAAGAACCGCGCCGTCCATCAGGAACAAGTTCTTCACGTCCCAGGTCTGGCCATACGCGTTGGTGACACTGTCCGTCGGCTTTGCCCCCATCCGCGCGGTGCCCACCTCATGAATGATTTCTCCGGGGCGCTGGATGGCCTCGCGCCCGCTCTTGGGCGCCGCCTTCCCGCCCATCGCCGTGAGCAACTCAGCAAAGGTGTTCTGCATGTGCTGCGCTTGGCGGATCTCGTGATCGCTCCACTTCCAGTGAAACCGCAGCACGGGGATTCCCCACTGATCCACCACGTTGGGATCGAGCTCGCAATAGCAGTCCTTGTTCGGAACCATCTCGCCCCGGCCCGAAAAACTGAAGCTGGCCCCAAAATAGCGGCGCGCCTCCTCCTTGAGCCTGCTGCCGTAGATCCCCGGCGCCTTGGAATCGAGAATCCCGAAACTCTTCACCGAGGGCATCTGCCGCCCGCCGCCCATCTCGACGTGATAGCCGCGCGGAAACCCGAGCTTCTCGTGGTCCCGCACCAGCCACCACGGGGCATAGACATGGAGCCCGCCCGCTCCGTCCTCGTTGTAGGGCGGCAAATCCTCCAGCGCGGGGATGTGCGCGCCCAGGCTCGTCCCCACACTGTCCATGAGGTTCCGGCCCACCTGCCCCGAAGAATTCGCCAGACCAGCCCGGTCCATGGACTTCGAATTCAGGAGAATGCGCGAGGTCTCGCACGAACTGGCGGCCAGGATCACCACCTTGGCCTTGGCCAACCGATCCCGCCGGGTCGGTTTGTCGATGTAATGCACCCCCGTGGCCCGCCCATCCTTGCCCATCACGACCTCCCGCACCATGGCGTCCGTGATGACATCCAGGTTCCCGGTGGCCAGAGCCGCGGGAAGCAAAACGGTCGTGCTCTGGAAGTTCGCCCGGATCGAACACCCGCGCACACAAGGGGTCGCCCAAAAACAGGGTGCCCGAAGGCTCATGTCGCGGGCCATGATCTCCTGCGCCCTCGCGTTCCCGGGAAACAGTTCCCTCGCCAGGCGCGCTCCGTCCAGCGGCTGGCTCAAGACCGCCCGGTGCGCGGCCACGATCGGCACGCCCAGCTTTTTCCCGGCCTTTCGCGCCATCAACTCGCCAATCCGCGGCTTGGGCGGCGGTTGCAGAATCCCCGGGGATGAATCGGGCGCATTTTCGATGCCGTCGTTCTCCCCATAGACCCCGATGAGCTTCTCCACCCGGTCATACCAGGGATGCATCTCCTCATAGCTCAGGGGCCAATCCACGCCCAACCCGTCTCGCGAGGCACAACGGAAGTCGTGCGGCCCAAACCGCAAACTGATCCGGCCCCAGTGATTGGTGCGTCCCCCCAACATCCGGGCGCGCCACCACCAGAAATTGCCCTCGGTGCCGGGCTTGTTCGTGTAAGGTTCCCCCGCCACCTGCCATCCGCCGATGTTTGCGTCGTAATGCCCAAAGAAGCGGTCCGGTGTCCGCTCCCCGCGCAACGGCGCCTGCTCCGGCGTATGAAACATCGGCGTCTCCGCCACGGGATCGTAATTCCGACCCGCCTCGATCAGGAGCACCTTGGCTCCGTTGAGCGCCAGGATCAGGGCGGCCATGCCCCCGCCGGCGCCGGAACCGACGACGATGGCGTCATACGCCGCCCCTGTTTTGCGATCAGTGAGAATCGGCATGATTTGCAGTCAGCTTGGATGCACGAGACGGGCTCAGTCGAGACAAATCAGCTCGTTCGCATTGAGCAACGCCCGGCAAAACGCGCGGAGCCCGTGTTCCGAAATCAACCGTTCCGCCGCCGCCCGCTCCCTGTCGGCAGGCTCTCGCTGGAAGGCCAAACGGTAGGCGCTGCCAATCGGGTCCGCGGCCTCCAGACGCGACGCGAAGGCTGCGGCCATGTCGCCCGTAAAGGCATGATTCAGCAGCGTCAGGGCCTGCAACGGAGTCGTCGTGTTGGCCCGCTTCGGCGAGGCAAAGGCAATGTCCGGCAGGTCAAAATCATTGAGCACATCCACCACACTGGCCCGGGCGTTCTGGTGATACACCGCACGGCGATGCGTCTCCGGGCCGTGCAGATCGAGCGGATAGTAACTGCTCACATTGTTCTGCATCACCTTGTACAATCGGAATCCTTTTCCGCCCATCGGTTCCAGACTGAGCTTGCCCGCCACGGTCAAGAGGGTGTCCCGAATCTCCTCGGCACTGAGCCGACGCGGCGGGAACCGCCAGAGCAGACGCGCGTCCTTGTCGAGCTTCGCCCCATCCTCGCGATGGTCTGCGCTCTGCAAGTAGCTGCGCGACAAAAGAATCTCCCGATGCAGCGCCTTCAATCGCCAACCATTGGCCAACAAGCGTTGCGCCAGGAAATCGAGCAGTTCCGGGTGCGTCGGTTTGCCACCGAGGAATCCGAAGTCGCTCGGCGTGTCCACGATGCCGGTGCCGAAATGATATTGCCAGACGCGGTTCGCCAGCACTCGAGCGGTCAGGGGATTGTCGCCGGAGGCAATCCAACGGGCCAAGGCGAGACGGCGCTCACTTTCCGGTGCCTGGGGATCGAGCGTGTAAGACTTGAGCGCCCCGTCCAACACGCTGAGGCTGGCCGGAGCCACGGGTTCCAGGGGCTTCATCGGATCGCCCCCCTTGTGCAAATGGGTGAGCTCCGTCGGCTGAGCAAAATTGCCGGCCCAAACCATCGGCAGAGGCGCCACGCGGCTCAACTGCGCTTGCAGGGCCGCGATTTGCCGGTCCAGGTCCGCAAGTTTGGCCAGGTCCTGCGCGGAAGTGACCGCCCCGCGCACCCGTTGAATCCCGTGCGCCGGGGACCACGGCTCCCGATCCTCCCCGGTGACCACGGTCTGCCACGTCTTTCCATCCGCAGACACCTGGACCTCGTATTCACAGGGCGTGGCTCCCTGGGATTTGTCCTGGACATCCTTGCCCTTGGCATTCCGGAAAACCGTCCGCTCGATCGTCTCTTCCCTGGCAAAGGTGATGGTGAGCACCGCCGGAGAGCCGATGAACCACTGTTCCCCGGGCTGGCCATCGATGCAAAATTGCGGGCCATAGGCTTCCGGAAAATCCTCCGCCACGGCACCTCTGGCGCCTTCCGCCGTGGCTCCGTTTGCCGCCAAAGCCACGTTGCGGTCGCCACTCCAGACCTCGAATTCCGTCAAGCGCCCGCCTCCGCGCCCATCGCTGGTCCCGTGAACCACGAAACGAACCTGCCTGGCCGCCACCGGCGCAAACCGGTCTTCCGTTCCGGACGGATCGACCTTGGGACGCGGGAAGACGCGCTTGGCGAGACTCTCCTTGGCCCGGGCCTCGATCGCTCCTTCGAGGGCGTTCCGCACCGCCGTGACCTGCGCGATCTTCTCCTGCAATGGCTTGGTGGCCGCCGCGTGGGCGGCCCGCTCTTCCCTGGAAGCCACGACCCGGCGCCCGTGCCTGACCCCCTCAAACGCCGCGCGGATCCGGTAATAATCTTCCGCGGGAATCGGATCGAACTTGTGGTGATGGCAACGGGCACAGTTGATGGTCAGCCCGAGGAAGGCACCCGAAGTGGCCGTAATCATGTCATCCAACGTCGCCGCCCGGATATTCTTCTGCGCCACCACGTCCTGGTTTCCCACGTCGTCATAAGGCCCCGCAACCAGGAAGGAACTGCCGACCTCCACCCCTGGGTTGTCCCTGCCAATCACGTCACCGGCCAAATGCTCGATGATGAACTGATCGAACGGTTTGTCCTCGTTGAAGGAGCGGATCACGTAGTCGCGAAACGGCCAGAGATCATCGATGATGAAATTCCGCTCGAACCCGTTGCTCTCTCCAAACCGGACGACATCGAGCCAATGGCGCCCCCATCGTTCGCCATAGCGCGGAGATGCCAGCAAACGATCCACCAGGGCCTTGACCGCCGCGGCCCGGTCCGTCCGGCAGGCTGCCCGGAACGCCTCGACTTCCGCGAGCGAGGGAGGCAATCCGGTGAGGTCATACGTCATCCGCCGGATCAGGGCACCCGGCTCTGCGGGCGGATTCAAGCTCAGGTTTTGCGCGGCGAGTTTTTCCTCGATGAAGCCATCGATCGACTCGTGCGCAAACTCCCGGTCCAACGGCTGCAGGGACCACCAGGATTTGTCCGCCCGCTTGGCCTCGATGACCGCCCCGGTCCGCGGGTCGGGCGCGCCCATTCGAACCCAAGCCACGAAATCCGCGATCACCGTTTCTGGCAGCCTCGGCTTCCGCGGCGGCATCTCCAAGTCCGGCTCGGCGTGGCGCATCGTCCGAATCAGGAGACTGTGGTCAGGATCTCCCGGCAGGATCGCCGGTTCGCCGTGATCCCCACCCTTTTCCCAGCCCGCCTTGGAATCCAGATAGAGATTTCCCCTCAACTTCTTTGCCGTGGCGCTGTGACATTCATAACAATGTTCCGCGAGCACGGGCCGGATCTTCTGCTCAAAGAAGGCGATCCCGGCAGGATCTGGAACAGCGGTCAGGAAAAAGAGGAGCTGGATCATCAAGCCAGGATGCTTTGAAGGACGTGTCCGTGGACATCGGTGAGGCGCCGATTCGCCCCGTTGTGATAGTAAGTGAGCTTCTCGTGGTTCAATCCAAGGAGATGCAGCACGGTGGCATGGAAATCATATACAGTTGCGATATCCACCGCCGCGCGCCGTCCAAAGTCATCGGTGGCCCCGTGACTCACACCGCCCCTGACCCCGCCCCCCATCATCCAGGTGGTGAAGGCGTCCGGATTGTGATCCCGCCCCGATGTTCCATCCTGATGCGTCGGCATGCGTCCAAACTCGGTGCACCAGATGACCAGCACATCGTTCAACATCCCCCGTTGCTTGAGATCGGTGAGGAGCGCCGCGGTCGGCTGATCAAAGATCGGACAGTGCCGCTCATAGTCCGCTTTCAAGGTCTTGTGCGCGTCCCAATTCAACAATCCATCCACCGCGCTGGCCCTCGACGCACAATACAGACTGACAAACCGCACCCCCTGTTCCAGAAGACGCCGCGCCAACAGACAATTCCGCGCATAGGCCGCTTTCAGCTTGTTGGGATCGTTCGTGCCATAGAAATGGTGCGTCGATCCCGGTTCCTTGGAAAGATCACTGACCTCGGGCGCCGTCATCTGCATCCGCGCGGCCAACTCATACGCCGCCATCCGGGCCCGCAACTCGTCGTTCCCGGGGTGCTGGCGGGCATGTTCCTCATCGATGAGCTTGAGAAAATCCCGGGTCGCGGCGTCCTCACGCTCGCTGATGCTGTCAGGTCGGCTCAAATTCCGAAGCTGCTGCTGCGCGGACATCGTGATGCCCTGGAACCGGGCCGGAAGGAATCCATTGCTCCAGTTCGCCTTGCCATTGGGAGGCTCACCGCGGAGGTCCTGGATGGCCACGTAGGTGGGCAGATTTTCATTGAGCGAGCCCAGACCGTAGCTGACCCAGGAACCGGCGCTCGGAAAGCCATCCCGCGTGAAGCATGAGTTCATGTTCACACACCCCGGACCGTGGGTGTTGGTGCGGGAGGTCATCGAATGGATGAACGCCATGTCGTCCACATGCCCGGCCATGTGCGGCAGCATGGTGGAAATCATTTTGCCGCTTTTCCCCGCCGGTGCGAATGGCCAGGGCGACTTCATCAAGTTCCCGTTCTTCCCTTGAAACGTCACCTCCGTCTGTCCGCCCGGCAACGGAGTCCCGTGGTATTTCTCCAACTGCGGCTTGTGATCCCAGAGATCGACGTGTGATGCGGCGCCCGGGCAGAAAATCTGGAGGACCTGTTTTGCCCGGGGCGCAAAATGAGGCTGACCCGCCGCGGCGGCGGTCAGTTCACCGGCCAGGAGGCGCGACAAGGCGACGCCGGTCATGCCACTGCCCATGCGCCCCAAAAAGTCGCGCCGGGCCATTTCGAGAGGGTGGGAGCTCATCTCCAAAACATCACCGCGCGGGGAGAGAACGGCTTTCACCCAATGTCGAGGACCTTGTCCATGCGCCGGGCCACGTCGGTGAGGTAATCCCAATCCCCGCCCTGCATCTCCGCAGCGGCCCACCCCTGAAAATTGATTTTGGCCAGCTCGGCACGAACCGCCGGCCAGTTGATGCTTCCCTCTCCGAGCGGGACATCGAATCCTTTGCCCATGCCCTCGGACATCGCTTTCTTCAGGTCATATTCTTTGATGTCCAACTTGAGGGAACGCGGGCCGAGAACCTGCGCCCAGTGTTCCGCGATGCCCCAACGGATCATGTTGCCGATGTCAAAATGCACCTGAACCCAGGGGCTGCCGATCTCGTCAATGTAGCGAGCCATGTCCATCGGACTGATCAAGAACGTGGCCCAGACGTTCTCCACCAACATTTTGATCCCGAGTTCTTGCGCCAGCGGAATCCCAGCCCGGATCTGATCCTGCGATGTCTTCCAGCTTTCCATGATCGGTTTGTCAGGCGCGTAGCGGGCCACCACCAGAGTGGAATCCCCCCCCAACTGCTTGGTCAACCGGATCCCCTGCTCCAGGCTCGTGGTGTTTGCCGTGACCGTCCCATCGATCACCAACCCGCTTGCCTGCGAGGCCGCCAACCACTCCTCCGCCTTTTCGCCCACGTCGCTCAAGTTCGGTTCCACCCCTTCAAAGCCGCACTCCCGCAATTTCTTGAAGGCTTCCACCAGCGGCAGCGGCGTCGCCGGTTTCACCATGTTCCACTTCAGGGATTTGCGGATCTTGCCGGTGAATTGTCCGGCTTGAACTTCGGCACCGCTGAGGGGGGCGAGCGCGGCGGCCGCGGCGGATGCGAGAATGTGTCGGCGATTGGGGTTCATGACGGAATCTTCCCCGAATTCTGCCAGTTGCGGACCGGGAGTTTTGCAAAGGTGCGTTCGATGTCGTCCAAAAGATCGATCACGGTCCGCACGCCGCGCTCCAAACAGGCTTCCCCGTCTTCCGCCGTGGCGGTGGTCGCATCCCCCCAAGTGCCCGATTTCGTGATTTCGTAGACGCTCCCGGGGTTGGCAAAAAAGAAGGCGGTGTGAACGGCGGGCGACTTGGTCACGGTCTCCGGAAAGGGCGGATGTTCGACATTGAGTTTGGAGAGATCGACCAGCTTGGGATCGATCGCCAGAATCATCGAGACCTCGCCATGACCGGCGTGCATGCCGAAAGCGCGCAGTTCTTCGGGCGTGAGTGCATCGTAGTGATTCACCGGGAAGGCTCGGGCGTCCCCCGGCATTTCGTGCGAAGCTTGGGCACAGCCATACGCAATGGCCAGCGTGTTGTCATAGTGACCGTTGAGAAAAATGATGCGTTTGAAGCCGCTCTTGGCGAAGGAAACGCACAAATCCCGGATCACCGCCATGAAGGTCTCGATGCGAAGACTGAATTCTCCCGTGAAACCGCGGTGAGGATAGGAGAGAGCGTAAGGCAGCGAGGGAGCCACCAGGGCATTCCCCTGACGCAGGCAGATGCGCCGGGCAATTTCTCTCGGGATGAAGACGTCGGTGCCCATCGGCGAGTGCGGCCCATGCTGTTCGGTAGCCCCGACCGGAACGATCACCGTGTGGTGCGTCGCCAGGAAGACTTCGAGTTCGGGGTTGGTGAGTTCGTCCAGGAAAACGGTGGGTGGCTTCATCGTCCCCACGGAACAGCGAAACCCGTTCCCCCGCAACCGCCGGAAAATCTTTGATCGACGCCCAGCCCGGATTGTCCTTGAATCCTGGCATGATCGCCCCCACCCCACCCCTCCGGATCCTGGCCGTTTTGGCCGCAAGTCTTTCCTCGGTGCTCGGGGAACCGCTGCCAGGCACCGGCTCCCTGGAACATTTGTCCCCCGAAGATCGATCGGCCTCGATGGTCGCGGGCATCAGCCAATTTCTCGACCGCCAAACCGCCCAGACCGCCGCGGAACGAGCCTCCCGCTGGACCCGGGATTTCTCCAGCCGCGACGCCTACGAAACATCGATCCAACCGCAGCGTGATCGGCTCGCCCGGATCATCGGAGCCGTGGAACCTCGGATGTCCCCGGTGGAAATGCGGCACACCGGGCCTCAATCGGTGCAATGGAGCGTCGTTCCCGGTTTTTCGGCCCAGGGAATTCTGATTTCTCCGGCCAACGGTCCGGTTCGTGCGGCTGTGGTCATGATCCCCGACGCGGATCAAGACCCTGTCCAGTTCGCGACGGCCCACACCTCCTTTCTGGAACGGCTCGGCGCCGCAGGCTGCGAGATTCTGATCCCCCTCTTGATCAATCGCGATTGCACCGATTCCGGCAACGAGCGGGCCGGGAACTGGACCAATTTGCCGCATCGCGAGTGGATTTACCGCCAGGGCTTTGACCTGGGACGGCACATCATCGGCTACGAAGTGCAAGAAATCCTGGCCGCCGTCGATTGGTTCAAGGCCCGGCCCGAGGCTCCGCAAACAATTGGGTGCATCGGCTACGGCGAAGGCGGTCTCCTGGCGCTCCACGCGGCGGCGCTGGATCCGCGAATCAATGTCACCCTGGTGAGTGGCTATTTTGCCCCGCGCCAGGACCTCTGGCAGGAACCCATTTACCGAAACCTCTTCGGAATCGCCCGCGATTTCGGCGATGCCGAACTGGCCACCCTGATTTTTCCCCGGGCGCTCATCATCGAAAACGCGCCGGTCCCCGCCCTTTCCGGAAGACCTCCGGCCGTCCAGGGCCGCGCCGCCTGCGCGGCTCCCGGCAACTGGTCCACCCCGGAGAACGCGGAGGTGGCGCGCGAATTCGAACGAACCCGCTCACTGGTCCGCGAAGCTCCGGCAGATTGGCTGCGGCCCGAGCTGGTGACGGCTCCGGGAGGTGAACCGACCCCTTTCGGCTCTTCCCGGGCCGTGGCGGCCTTTCTGCAACACCTGCCCCAATCCTCCTCCGGCACCCAGACCGCGCTGGCACCACTGGTCGACGTTTCGTTGAACCACACCGCGCACCTGCGCCAATTGGAGGACCACCTGCAGAACCTTCTGCGGCATGCCGGAGCCGAACGGGAGAAAACCTTCTGGAAACCGTTGCATCAAGATCCCGAATCGTCCCGGGCCAAGTTCACCCGGCAATTCAAGGAGGAGGTCATCGGCTGGTTCGACGATCCCCGGCTTCCGCTCCAGCCCCGGAGCCGGGAGCTGGAACGCACGGCGCGCTGGACCTCCTATGAAGTGAGGCTCGACGTCTGGCCCGAGGTCTTCGCCTGGGGCTATCTGCTGGTGCCAACCCAGCTCGCGCCCGGGGAGAGACGGGCCGTGGTGGTCTGTCAGCACGGTCTGGAAGGTTTGCCAGGGGATGTCATTGAACAGAACGACCAGACAAAAGCCTGGCAATATTACAAGGGATTCGGGGCCGCCCTGGCGGACCGTGGTTATGTCGTCTTCGCACCCCACAATCCCTACCGCGGCCGCGATGCCTTCCGCGATTTGCAGCGCAAGGCGAATCCTCTGGGCCGTTCTCTCTTCTCCATCATCGGCCGTCAACACGAGACCATCGTCGATTTCCTGGCATCACAACCATTCATCGATCCTGCCCGAATGGCATTTTACGGTTTGTCCTACGGCGGAAAAAGCGCGATGCGGCTCCCCATCCTGGAACCGCGTTATGCCTTGTCCATCTGCTCCGGCGACTTCAATGAATGGGTCTGGAAGAATGCGACGATCGATTGGCGCGGAAGTTATGTCTATGCACCGGAACACGAGATCTTTGAGTGGAACTTGGGCCACACGTTGAATTATGCAGAAATGGCTGCCCTGATTGCTCCCCGCCCCTTCATGGTGGAACGCGGCCACCGCGATGGCGTGGGCCTGGATGAATGGGTGGCCTTTGAGTATGCCAAGGTGCGAAGATATTATGCGGATCTCAAGATCCCGGAGCGCACCGTCATCGAGTGGTTCGACGGCCCCCACACGATCCACGGAGTGGGCACCTTTGCCTTCCTGGAACGGCATTTGGGGCCGCCGCGCCCGTGAACCATTCGGCTTGCGGTGCGGGTGCAGCAGTTTGTTCCACTGGAGGGGATGGATCCAGGGAGTGGAGTCTGAAGCCCGCACCCCTCTCAATCCTCACACGCCGCCCGTCATCGGACCTGGATCAACACCCAATTCGCGCAACCGGGCGGCCAGCGCCTCGGCGCGTCTCGCCGCGGAATCGGCGCGAGCCATTTCCGCATCGGCTCGCTCCGCTTCGGCCGTTGCGCGGGCGGCTTCGGCCTTGGCCCGGGCGGCTTCGGCCTTGGCGCGTTCGGCTTCAGCCTTGGCGCGGGCGGCCTCAACCTTGGCGCGTTCGGCCCCGGTCGGGATGATCTCGCCCTCGTCGTCCGCCCAGCGCAGCCACCGATCGGTTTGCCCCTCGTAAACGCCCGTCCACAACCGGAGTTGCAGCCCCGCCACCGTGGAAAACGCCTCGGCGCGGGGACGTTTTTCGTAGGATCCGGCGCAAAGCACATAAGCCTGCAACACCTCGGAGGAAAGACAGCCGAACGGATCGAAGACCACGTAGTGATTCACGTGCAACTTCGCGTAACGCGCCAATTTGCGATCCAACTCGCCGCCATCCGCGTTGGAGACAATCTCAATCACCACTTCCGGTGGTTTGCCGTGGTCCCAGAAAAAGTAGCACTTGCTGCCGAATTCCTTGGCTTGCTCCGAGGTTGTGTCCATGGAGAGAAACACGTCGGGGACCACGGCCTTGGCATTGAGCGCCTCGTAAAGTCCCACGTTCGCCGCCACCCAAAAAGGACGGCCCGGCTCCCACGAGGCATAGAGCGATTCCGTGAGAAGACGCATCTGCTTTTCACTGAAGAGATTGTCCACGGGCTCCTCGGTTTCGGTAATCAGATGCGACGTATCCGGGACCGGTGGCCTGTAGCTTTCCCAAGACGACTCGCTCGGTTCGTCCTCCGTGCTGTTCTTCGGGTCCATGACGCTCCTTCTCAGTCTACCGCAATCTCTCCGAATGCAAAGCCGGAAGTTCCCAACCACCCGCGGCCGCTTGCTCCGGAGATCCCGGACCTGGCCCCGTCACGGACCGAGCTTGCTCTTGCCTCTCGCCCGGCAACGGCGATAGTTTGCCCCCTTCCTTTCCTGCAGAGTCCATCTCCTTTTCTCCGTGAACAAGACCGCCAAGACTTTTCTCTTTGACCTTCTCGGCACGCCGAGTCCCACCGGCTGGGAAGTGGCCGGCCAACGCAAATGGGCCGCCTACCTGCGCGGCTGCGCCGATGCCGTCGAGAGCGATGCCTATGGCAACGCCTGGGCCACTCTGCGAGGGGCAGCCGGGGAACGGCCCGTGGTGATGCTGGAGGCCCACGCCGACGAGATCGGATTTATCGTCAAGGCCGTCACCTCCGACGGCTTTCTCCGCGTCGACCGCATCGGCGGCATCGATCACGCCACGGCCCGCGGGCGGCGGGTGACCATTCTCGGCGACAAGGGCCCGGTGTCCGGGGTGATCGGAAACACCGCCATCCACCTGCGCGACCGGGAGGACGAGAAGGCTCCCAAAGTCCACGAACTCTACGTGGATATCGGTGCCTCCAATCCGAAAGAGGTCGACAAGGCCGGGATCCGCGTCGGTCACCCCCTGGTCTATCAGGATGGCGCGGAGGAATTCGGCCGGAACCGGATCATCGGACGAGCCTTGGACAACCGGATCGGCGGTTTCATCATCGCCGAGGTGACCCACCGACTGGCGGCGGAAACGCCCCGGCCCCAAGCGACTCTGGTGGCGGCAAATTGTGTGCACGAGGAGATCGGCGGCATGGGTTCCATGATGGTGGCTCACCGGCTGCGTCCGGACGTTTGCGTGGTGCTCGATGTCACCCATGCCACCGACTCACCGGGCATCGGCGAAGACAAGCACGGCAAAGTCATCCTCGGCGGGGGCCCGTCCCTGACCCACGGCGCGGCGAATCATCCCCTGGTCACCGCCCGGCTCATGGAGGTGGCCAAGAAAGCGGGCATCGGCTTGCAGCACGAGGCCGCCTCGCGCTACACGGGAACGGATGCCGACAGCATCTATCCCATCCGGGAGGGAATTCCCACGGGTCTCATCTCCTTGCCCCTGCGCTACATGCATTCGGTCGTGGAAATGGCCGACCTGGGCGACGTGGAACAAGTGATCCAGATCCTCTGCGCCTTCGTCCGGTCCCTGCGGGCGGAGGACCGCTTCGCCGTGGAGATTTAAACCCCGACCACCGACCGCCACGCCCGGGCCATGAGAGCATGCCCCGCAGGGCTGGGATGCACTCCGTCAGCGGCCCAGTAACCCGGCTCGGTGCCAGCCGCCACGGCCTCGTCGAATTTTTCCTGAAACGGCACCCAAAGCGCTTTGGCCTCCTTGGCCACCTCTCGGGCCAGGGCGCGGCGCGTCTCGAACTCGGGAAACCAGGAATCATTGACCGCTCCGCAACGCAGCACGAAGGGCTCGCCGACCACCAGGGTGACCTCGGGCAGGGCGGCTCGCGTGCTTTGCAACAGGGCGGCAAATCCATCCCGGTAGGCCTCGGGCGTCCCATCGTATTTCCCATTGAGCTTGTGCCAAAGATCGTTGACTCCGATGAGGACGCTCACCACGGCCGGTTTCAAATCCAGACAATCCGCCTGCCACCGCGCTTCCAAATCCGGCACCTTGTTCCCGGAGATGCCCCGGTTGAAGATCTTCAGTTGCAGCCGCGGATGTTCCTCCAGAAGTTGCGCGGCCGCGAGCATGGCATAGCCCCGGCCCAAGGCGGTGGCCAGATTCGGGGGAGATTGGAGTTTGTCCCTGCCGGCGTCGGTGATGGAATCTCCCTGAAACAGGATGACGCTGCCCGGTGCCAGGGCCGGGGGCAACCCTGCCGTTGCCAGAAGGGAGGGGGCGGCGGAGAGGACCGCGACCGCGCCGGACTTGAGGACCCGGCGTCGAGAATGGGGCGTGGACTGAGAGAAGGGGACCTGCATTCCCGCGAACCTATGCGAAAAAAGAAGCCGGGAAAGTTGGAAATAGGGGCCCGCTGAGAAACAGCTCAGTCCGCTGCCTCAAGGCAAAGATCCGGAAGAGGCTTGCCCTGGAAACAGCGGGAAGGTCCCGGTTCACACACGTGCCAACCTTGAACGTAATCGATCCCCAACTCCCGCACCACGTTGAGCACCCCTTCGCTCGAAACATGCTCGGCCACCGTTTTTTTGCCGAGAATCCGGGCGACCTCTGTCATCGACTTGACCAGGGCCCGGCTCACGGTGTCGACATCGATCTCCTTCACAAAACTGCCATCGATCTTGAGAACATCGACGGGCAGATTGCGCAGATACATCATCGATGAAGCTCCCGAACCGAAATCGTCGAGCGCGAACGCACAGCCCAAGGCGCGAATCTCGCCGATCAACGCCTGGGCTTGCGCCAAGTTTTGAATGACGTCGGTCTCAGTGATCTCGAACGAAAGGCGGTCGGCTTCCACCCCCGCCTTTTCCAGAAGTCGGGCGACGCTTCCGGCCAGCGTGGAATCGTTCATGGACTTGGCGGAGAGGTTCACGGCGACCCTCATGCCGGGATTGGCCCCCAGAAGATCGACGGCCTGACGGAGCACGTAACGGTCCAGTTCCAGCATCTTCCCGAACCGTTCCAAGGCCGGCAAAAAGTGGTAAGGAGAAATCACGCTCCCATCGGTCTCCCGCAGACGCACCAGCACCTCGAAATGTCCGGATTGGACAGACCGAAGCGGCACCACGGGTTGCAACCAAAGCTCAAGCCGGGATTCAGCGATGGCCTCGGAGGCCCGCACGCACCATTCCGCATCCCGCACCAGGCGCTGCATTTCCACGTTGTCCGCACGGTAAACCACCATGCCATTGCCTCCTCTGGATTTTGCCACATGACAGGCGGAATCAGCCTGCGCCAGCAGGTCTTCCGCAGCGCCCGAGCCATCGATGCGGACCATGCCGATGCTCGCCGTGGTGATGAAGGCCCGTTCGTTGAGTTGGAAGCGGAAATCACCCAGCACACTCATCAACCGCTGGGCAAGTTGTGAGGCTTCCGCCTCGTCGGCGTTGTCCAGGAGCATCGTAAACACGTCCGCGCCCAGACGGCTAAGGGCCTCGCTGCCCCGGACGTGTTCTTGGAGCAGCCTGGTGACCTCCGTCAGAAGCCGGTCGCCCGCTTTGTGCCCGAGGGCCTCGTTGATCACCTTGAACTTGTCCAGATCAAGATAGAGCAGATACCCCGGCAACCCGGACTGAGCCCGGCGCACCGCTCCCCGCAGGTTTTCCTCAAAGCGGCGCCGGTTCGCCAATCCGGTCAACGGATCGTAATTGGCCGCGTAGAGCAGGTCCCGCTCCATCCGCTTTCGCTGGGTGATATCCGTGTAGATGAACACCACGCCGAGGAGATTCTGGTGGTCGTCCTGGATCGAGTCCGCCCGACAGAGAACCGGGGCCAACCGGCCGTCCTTGTCAAACATCTCGACCTCGCCCTTCCAGGAAAAACCGGCCATGCAGGCTTCACAAATGCTCTCCCAGATCTCGGGCTTGACGAACAGGGGACGCTGCCGCCCCGGACTTTCCAACATCTCGAAGGTCAGGCCGAACAACTGGGTGAACGCCGGGTTCACATAAATCGCCCGATTTGAGGAATCGACGATGCAGATCGCGTCGCTGGCGCTGTCCACCGCCTTGCTGATGCGCAGCATCTCCGTTTGCGTCCGCTCGCGTTCCCGCTGGGTCGCCGCCGCGGCCTTGTCCTGGGTTTTCTTTTCTCGGATGGTGGAGAGAATCCGGGCGAGCATTTCCGCGTGATTTCCCGCCTTGCAGACGTAGTCCGTGGCCCCGATCTCGAAAGCCTTCACCTTGTCCGCGGTGTCGTCCCTCCCGGTCAAAATGATCACCGGAATGCCGCTCGATTCCGGGTTCGCCTTGAGACGCCGACACACCTCAAATCCATCCATCCCCGGCAACCCCAAATCCAACAGGACCAAGTCAAACAACTGGCTCCGGGCCGCCTCGATCCCCCCGAGACCGTCCGTCCGCGTCACCACCTCCACACCCCGCGGTGACAGCAGCCCGGTCAACAAGACGGAGAGCGCCGGACTGTCATCGACCAGCAATACCCGGGGAGAATTCGTCTTCATCTGGCCGATCGATCAGGGCTTGCCCACCTCCCCCGCATGCCGATACCATCGCACCCGGCAGGCCACCAGGCAACTTTCCGGCATCGGGAATTGACCAGAATTTCCCAGTGAAGAAATGGGCCGCCACCACCGTGATGAGGATCGCCATGAAACCGACGCTCGCCATTCTGCTCCTCCCCTCCCTCGTTCTCTCCGCCGAGACCGCGCCCCAGAAACCGAACTCCGGACCGCCGTTCCAGTATCAATCCGGCGATCTCCGCGTGAGCATCCCCTCCGCGAACGAACCACGGGTCGCCCGGTTCGATGCCGAATCCGTCAAGGCGGCCGTGAAATATCTCGATGACGGATCCATTTGCTGGGTGCGGGAAAAATCGTGCGTGAACTGCCACACCACCGGTCCCTACCTGAGCGAGCGGCCGGCCCTGATGCCGATCCTGGGGAAACCGCAGGAGGAAGTCCTGACGGATTTCATCGAGTCCGTGCCCAAGGAGATCCGGGAAGTCGGGGAGACATCCACCAAGAGCGGTTACAAACACATGCCAGGGGCCTTCACCGCCGTCTGGCGCTCGCTCGGCCTCGCCGAGTGGGACAAACACATCACCGGCCAGACGAGCGGGCACACCGACGCCTCGCTGCGCGACATGTTCGAACGCCAGTCCGCGAATGGCGCCTTCGTCAGCCACGGCGAGGTCGAGATCCCCCACATCACCACGGACTTCGAGCTCTCCCTGCAGGCCGTGCGCGCCATCACGGCGGCGCCCCAATGGCTTGCCGGTCTCAAGGACCCGAAACTGCTCGCCAAGGTCGAGAAACTCAAAGCCTGGCTGCGCACGGCGGAGCCGAAGAATGACTGGGATCGCGTGCTCAGCCTGCAACTGGCGGTTTACCTGCCCGAAATGGGTTCACCGGAAAAACGGGAAGCCGCCCTCACCCTGCTTTCCTCGAAACAACACCCCGATGGCGGCTGGAGCACGCGCGATTTTTCCGCCTTGGATGCCTGGCACTTCGAGGTCAGCGACGCGGTCAAAAAGCTCATCACCGGCCTGCCGGATGCCGCCAATCCGGAGAGCGATGCCTACATGACCGCGCTCGCCGTCGTGCTGATGCGCCAGAGCGAGGTGCCGGCCGCGGATGATCGGGTGCAAAGGGCCGTGACCTGGCTCAAGAGGGAACAGCGCGTCTCCGGCCGTTGGTGGATGCAATCCCTCTACCGCGGCAACTACCACTACAGCACCTACATCGCCACCTGCCAAGCTCTCAAGGCCTTGGCCCTGTGCGATGAATTGCCCACCCTGGGCGCACAGTGAACCCTCAACCCTCCCCCGCGATCACCATCACCTCCTGGCGGTTGGCGGGCAATTGCAGCACCCGCACCGGCTGGGGAGCCACGCGGCCAAGCCGTTCCCGAAAATGGGGCAGGCGTGAAATCATGGCGGCGTCGTTCAGCTTCAAGGTGATGATCCAACGCCGCGCCCGCACCGCGGCTTGAAGCCGCTCCAGGTAACGCAAAACCGCCGGCGGCGCCAGGTTCATGTCGGAGACCAACAAATCCACCGGCCCTTCCCGGTTTTCCGACAAGAATCTCCCGGCCGACTGACGCCGGTGGTGCACCCGGGCCCCGCCCGGTCCGATCTCCGCCAGAACGGACGGATGCATCGGAGCCGGATCGACAGCCTCCACGTGAAGCCCACGCCGCACGAGCGCCAGGGAGATGCCGCCGGGGGCGCTGCCGAGCTCAATCGCCCGTTTTCCCTTCCACCGGCTCTCCTCATCCCAACCCACCCAGGCCAACGCCTGCTCCAGCTTGAGCCAGGCTCTGGACGGCGATTCCGGCGGAAGGTTCACCCGGGCCAATCCACCCGGACTGACCGGCCCTGCACCGACCAACCGACGTCCCCCGACAAGCAGCGGCACTCCCGGCTCCCCAAGAATCACCTCACCAACCCAGGAACCGGAACCCGCCGTGGGCAATTGCCCGCGGATCGCATCCGCCTCCTGCCAGATTTCCGGGGAAACACCGCCATCCGGGACCAGCCGCGGATAGACATCCCAACGAGCCGGCAGACCGGCGAAATCGCCCATCGCCTCCGTCCATCTGGCGGGAATTTCCCCCGGCGCCGGGACCAAGCCAAACGAGAATCCCCAGTGGCGCGCAAACGAAAGCCCCGGATCGAAATCCTCGGGAAGAGGCTTCCCCGCTTTCCAGGTGACCAGTTGCGGGCGCATGAAGGCGGGCACGAGACGTTCGCCATGGCGCTGCGCCATCTCCCCTTTGAGGAGGGGCTCCACGCCCGCCCGGCAGACGGCAAACAGGAACGGGAATTCCATCCGCCTCAGGCCTCTTTCCCGCCGCCAGGGGAATCGGGGCCCAACGGGATTCCCACGAGCCTCGCTGCCGCCTCCCGCACCTTGTCGGGCACCACTTCTCCGGTGACCACCGTGGCCTCGGGCGCTCTCTCGGGGATGGGCCAAAACTCGGCGGACAGCGCGCCGGCAGAGAGCTCGGGTGCGGCGGCGGCGGGAGATTGCTCGGGAAGAGAAACCGGGGGAGGTGAAGAATCGCGGACGGCGGTCAAGCCCTCGAGCCGCCGAGAAAGTTCCCGATGCTCGGCGCGCAACGGACGCAGTTGCCGCACCCAATCAAACCAGAGGACGTGCCCGAACCAGAGCCCGAGCGAGGCGAAAAACGCCGCCGTCAGCCAGGGAAAAGCCGAGTGCAGCGCCAAAAACCGGATGTTATCAATGGTTTCCATGGATCAAGAACGGCTGTCGCCATTGGCCCGCTCGATTTTCTGACACTCCGCCAAGAGTTTCTGGTTGGCAATCCGTTGCGCGTTGGCCCGGCGCCGCGCGCCCCCCCACAACAAAGCCGCCAGCAAGAGCCCGACGAAAAAGAATCCCAAGCCCCAGATGGCGCTGGCCAGGACCTGATGCACCCAATAGTAGGCGGCTGTATCCCCGGAATCCATGAAGTTGATGTTCATCAATCGTCTCTCCGTCACTTGCGCACCGCGATGATTTCCACCCGGCGATCCTTGCTCCAGACCTCCTCGGACCTTCCCTGATTCGCTTCGCGGTCCCCAACCCCAATCAACTCCAGGGATTTCTCGGCCAAACCGCGCTGCAGGAGGCTCTGCCGGACCGCCTCGGCCCGCAATTCACTGAGCTTGAGGTTGCTCATGGCGTCTCCCCGGGAATCGGCAAAACCCTTGACCAAAACGGTGCTGCCGGGCGGCAGGGCCGAGGCTGCGGCCGCGGCTTTGTCGATTTCAAGACGACCATCGGGGCGAATCCAATCGCTGCCGGCATTGAAATAAATCACGAACGTCGGGGCGGAGTCCGCCTGGGCACCGGATTGCCTCACGGTCATCTTGTCCTCGACCTTGACCAGTTCGTTGGGCAACGCGGCGGCCAATTCCGCCAGGAGGGAATCGCGGGTTTTGGGATCCAATGCCTCCCCGGAAAGCGTCAGCTTGCCGTTGCGCAGTTCCAGGCGCCCCTGGGAAACCATGGCCCCGAACTTGGGAAGAAAACGGCTGATCGGCCCCACCCACGGAGCTTTGCCGGTGTCCGCGGCCACCTTGAGACCATCGCTCAACTTGATGCCCGGGGCCTTCGGCTCCACCGCGGCGGTCAAGGTCTTGCGGTCCGCTTCCTCGAGCACTTGGCCCTCGATCCGCCATTCCCCCGAACCAAATTGCACCACCAACCACGGCGCCGTCTCCGCCTTCCCCGGCACCGGTGGCGGCACTGGCACAGGCATCGGCACTGGAACTGGCAGCAACCGCAACCCGCTGGGATCCAAAGTGACCCCGGGGGGAACCAGCTTGGCGACCTCCGCGAGCAACGTTTCCCGCGCCTGGGGGCCCTCGATCTCGCCCAGAACGCGCCAGGTGTTTCCGTCGAAGACCAATTCCCCCGCTTGGCGCTTCGCAAAAAAGGCCTTGAGCAAGCCCGGCAACGATTCGAGCCAGGGAGCGCTCCGGACAGCGGGTTCCACCTTGATCTGGGAATCGAGACGGGCGGCCCCGACCTCCCCAGCCCCGGCCAGGATTCGGCCACGGATCGACTCGTTCGGCAGGCGCCCGCTCAATTGGAGGGTTCCGTCAGCCAGACGGGCACGGAAAACCGGGTCCAGGTCGGGCACGAATTGAACCAAGTCCCGCACCTCACAGCCCGCCTGCCGCATCGGTTGAAGCAGCGAATCCAACTGGGCGCGCCCCTTGGACGCCGGGCGTTCTCCCCGGAGGGTGAGCTGTTTCCCCTGAAGTTCCACCGCTCCCGGCCCGTCCCGGAAAAACCCCGAAAGGAAAGCGGGAAACGCCACCGCCCAGGTCGGCGTCTCCACTCGGGCGTCCCCCTGCAGCTGATGCTCCACTTGAACCGCGGGGAGATTGAGCGCCTGAAGCAGGGAAGCGATGGCGTCTCCGCTCGGCAACTTCCCGGACAGATGGATCCGATTGCCGTCCCGCTGCGCGAGGACCGAGGCGGGTTGATCCGGGAGGAGTTGCAATTCACTGCGGAGCGTGCCGCCCTCCGGAAGAAAAGCCCGAACCCCGGCGATCAATGCGTCCCGGGCCTTCTCCCCCTTGATCCTCCCGCGAAGCACGAACTCCCGCTCGCCCAGTTCCAATGCACCGTCCGCGATTTGCCCGAAATATCGGGCCACCAATTCACCGACCCGTCCCGCCCAAAGCGGCTCCCGGACCCTCTCGCTGACCACCAGCTCGTCCCTGAAGGCTCGCCCGGCGCCCAGCCCCGCCGTCACCGCCTGTTTCAGGGAGGAATCGCCCACCACCCCACGGAAGGTCACGATGCCTCCAGCGGCGGTGATGACGATGCGCGCCGGTTGATCCCGGGGAGCGACCACTTCCAAATGGTCAAACAAGCGACCCGCCGCAACGGACTTCTGGATCACCGCCCAGGCCTGTTCCCTCGCCTCCACGCTCGGAACCTGCCCACCGACCCGGCCATCCAACAACAAAAACTCCACCGACACCTGGGAAAATTTGTCGTCCGAGCTAAGATTGCCCACCGCCTGCTGCTGCAAGAGCTGCTGATTCGACGGCATCGCCCAGCGCCTTGATCCCCACGCGTGGATCAGAATGCCTGTGACCAGGAGAATCAGGATGATAATTCTCATAGAGGAAGGAGCGCGCCGTATCCGAACACCGCAGATCGGTCACAAAGAATAACGCTTATTGCAATCAATAAAAGAACAGGATTTCAAGCAAGAACGCAACCGGAGGCAACTCAGTGTCGGGCCGATGTCCTATTCCCAGCGCCGTTCCGGGCTGGTGAAATCGACCTCAAGAATGTTGTCATGCGACAGCTGGACCAGCTCCTCGTGCGAATCGCCCGCCGTCTCCCGGTTACCCGGCCTTCCGCCCGCCACGTCCTGGACGAGTTTGGACAGGGCCGATGCCTCGAACGGTTTCTCCAAAACGCCGGCAAACCCGTAACCGTGAAAATCAGTCATGGCCTCGTCCAGGACGCTGCCGCTGCTGAGGACGCAGGCCGCCAGCGGATCCACCTCCCGGATGCGCTCGCAGGCTTCCACCCCGCCGGACCCAGGCCCGGGCTTCAAGTCCAGAATGGCCAGGTCAAACCGCTCTCCACGGCGCATCGCGGTGGCATAGACTTCCGCCGCCTCCTCCCCATCGGCCGCCAGCGTCACCCGGTGCCCCATGCCTTCCAAAATGCGCTGCAAAAGCGTGCGCACCAGCGGTTCGTCGTCCATCACCAGAACGCTGAGCCCCAAATCGCTCTCCCCCGGTTCCTGCAACGGAATCAGATCCGGCCCGGTTCCCTCCGCCGCCGGAAGATAGAAATGAAAGGCCGTGCCGCCCTTCTCCGTCCGGTCCGCTTCCAACCAGCCATCCTGCCGGGCGATCAGAGCCCGCGCCTCGGCCAAGCGCATCCCGGAATTGCTTCCAGAAACTTCAAGGTAGGGACTGAACAACTGCCTCAGGTCGTCCTCCCGCAGCCGCAAACCATCCGCCACGACCGACACCACCACATAATCCCCCGGGAGCAGCCGCCCTCCGCAGGTCTCCTGGGGCAACCTCACCTCGAAATTTCGTCCGGTCAGCCGGATCCGCTTGCCCGGAGCCATCAGCCCGGCCAAAAAGGCCACCACCCGCTGAATCGCCGTTCCCGTGTGCCCGGCATCCAGAGCCGCGCGGGTCAGCTCCGGCCCGAAATCGGCGTCCAATTTCACCTTGGTGCCGCCCAAACCCAACAGGGAGTTTTCCCAGGTCAGCGTCTGGACCGAGCACGGAACGATCGCGGGCGCCTCTCCCGAGGCAAACTCCATCAGCCCGCGCGCCACTTCCCGGCACCGAAGTGCCGCCTGGTAAGCCCACTCAAGCACCGTCGACCGGTTCCGCCCCGGCCCCGCGCCATCCTGCAACGCCAAGTGAAGATTGCCCAGCACGATCGTCAGCAGATTGTTCCACTCGTGCGCCACCCCGGCGGCAAAGCGCTCCAACGCCTGCTGGCTCAAAATTTCCGCCCGGGTCTCAGATTCCCGCCGCCGTTCCCAGGCCGGACTCATCCACAGTGCTCGATGCGTCTCTCCGTCGATCGCGGCGCGCCGCAGCGTCAGTCGGACCGTGAACGCCACTCCGTCCGACCGCAGCGCTTCGGCCTCCGTGACAAAGCTCTGGCCCTCCGGTGCATCCAAATCGATGAAGCCAAACCGCTGCCCAAACAACGTCTGCACCCGGTGCCCCACCAAGGTTTCCGGATCGGCCCCCCAAAGACGCTCCGCTTCCCCATTGCAGAAGACGATTTGATCCCGAGCATCGATCAACACGACCGCTTCCGGGGCCGACTCCAAAACGGCGAGCAACGCCACACGGGACCGGAGCATTTTGCGGCGGCGGCGTTCGCCTTTGGCGCGTCGGGGCGGGACAGCAGAGGACATGGCTTCAGGGGCTGACACAGGCATCCGGGTAACGCCCCGCCTTGCGTTTGATGTAATCCAGCCAGCGCTCGGCGGCCACTTGATCGGCAAATCCTCCCGACGTCACCAAACGGAAGAGGGGCTCCCCGGCCCCCGCATTCTCCCTGCGGTAAATGACGGTATCCACCCCCTGACCTCGCAGCTCCGCCTGGTCCCGGTTCGCGGGGGAGAGCTCGTGATACGTGGCAAATTGGATGCGAAACACCGGACGCACCGGCGCCGCGGCGGATGTTGAGGCGGTGACCGCAGGCGAGGGCGGCAAACCGGAGACCGGAGTCAGCCTCCCCGCCCCCCCATTCACCGCCCCGGGCGATTCCAAAATCGCCAAACTCACCTCGGCATACCCGGTCTTCAGCAAATCCAGTTTTTCCGCCGCCGCCAGGGAGACATCGATCAGGTTCCCAGCCACAAACGGGCTGCGGTCGTTGACCCGCACGAGAACACTTTGCCCGGTTTTGAGATTGGTCACCCGCACCCAGCTCCCCATGGCCAAGGAAGCGTGCGCGGCGGTGAACAGCTCGGGATGATAAGGCTCACCGGACGAAGTGGTCGCGACATATCCGGGCCGATAATACGAAGCCGTGCCCTGCCCCAAAACCACCGGGCCCTCCGCCAGCGCAAGCGCGGGAACGAGGAAAAGTCCGGGAATCAGCCGGGATCGGAGAACCTGGAGGGCCAAACGGCGCATGATACATCAATTTCAAGAATATTCATAACTTATACAGCCATTAAGGCAAGTATAAATTCTTGCATGATTGATTTGATGCACTGATTACAAAAAAAGGCGCGCCTTCCGAAAGGAAAGACGCACCTTATCCGCCCAGTAATGGACCTGGCTTAGTTCAAGCCGTGCAGGGGATTGGACTCACTGCCTTTTGATCCGAGGGCCAGCAGGAGGTGGGTCAGACTCGGACAATACCGGACAATGTCCTCCGCCAGGCTCCGCAAGTCCTCTTCCGAGGCGAGCGGTGCCACGAGCGGCGGTTGCGAGGCCCGGAAAAGATTGCGGGCATCCTGATTCGGTTCGTTGATGTTCATGGTGTTGGGTCGTTACTGCTCTGAATTTCAGGGATTTGGTTAATCACCTGAAGTGGAGTTATCATCGATCTCGCCGAGCCTCCGCATCTCCCGCATCTTCTCTGATATCAGAAGACTGGCTGTCTCGGCCACGTTCCGGCCATACAACCCCTCCTCCGTGAGCACCTCGAGGAGCTCCCGGACTCGTTGGGTGGTCGAGATCGTGATCTGCACGGTCTCGACGGTATTTTTGGCTCGGGCCATGGATCATGGATAATAACCCGGTTTTAATGGCATTCTAATGAGATAACGTCAACCCTTACATTCCTTAAATTTCGGATTCGTTATTCATGTCGATTGCTTTACCTTAAATCTCTGTACACAAAAATTATGGAATTGCAACATAATTTTCATAATTCTTGATAATCAGGTCGTTTTTGCCGATTCCGGTCCTTCTCGCCCTCACCGAAATTTCTCCGGCCCATCGACCAAACCAGCCGGTCCGGCGCTTCCCTCTCGATGCAATCGACGGACGAACACTGAAAATAAGTGCAGACGATATTCCGGTATATGCCTACCGGATTCGCATGCGCACTAGACTCCTGAATCCCCGAGGAATGTTCGGGAATCCGATGGGGACACGACTGCCGCCACGCAAGGGCGGGACAGCGATCAGGCGATGGCCGCCTCGGGAAGAGACTCGAGCGCCGCTTGCAAAGAGGCGAGATCCTCCACCCGGATGACGGTGGCGGCACGGTCGATCCGGCGCATCAAACCCGCCAACACTCCACCGGGTCCCAACTCCAGAAAGGTGCGGTGCCCTTGCGCCAGGAGATACTGCATGCTCTCAGACCACCGGACAGAACCGGTGACTTGGCGGGCCAGCGTGTCCCGGATCTCGTCCGGATCGACGACGGGCCGGGCTTCGACATTGCAAATCACGGGAAGCGCGGGCGTCTGGACCTGGGCGGCGGCGAGTTCCGGGACCAGCGCATTTTGCGCGCTCTGCATCAACCGAGAATGATAGGCCCCGGCCACGGTCAATTCCTTGGCCACGCGGATGCCTTTGTCCGGATACACCTCCAAGGCCCGCGCGATTCCCTCCCGGCTGCCAGAAAGAACGATCTGGCCGGGCGCATTGAAGTTCGCCACGTCCACCCCGCACTCGGCGGCCAGTTCACGAACGGCCTCCTCTTCGCCGCCCACCATCGCCGCCATGGTGCCGGCGGAGACGTTGGTCGCCTCTTCCATCAAGGCACCCCGCTTGGCCACCAACCTCAGTCCGGTGGCGAAATCAAAGGTTCCGGCCACGGCATGTGCCGTAAACTCCCCCAACGACAACCCCGCGCAAGCAACAGGGCGCAGGTTAGGAAGTCGCTCCCGGAGCAATTCCCAGCAAATGATGCCATGAACGAAGAGCGCGGGCTGGCAACGGGAGGTGCGGGTCAATTCGTCCATCGGCCCCTCGAACATCACCCGGCTCAAGTCATACCCGAGGATCTCATTGGCTTCCGTGATCCGTTGGCGCACCAGTGGATGCGCGTCCACCAAATCCGCTCCCATGCCGATCTGTTGAGCGCCTTGGCCCGCAAACAGAAGAACCACATCGTTCGCCATCCTCGGCCTCTACGGAAGAATCTCTGACAAATCAACCGGGAATTCGCTTCCGCAGCCATTCCGCCGTCTCGCGCGCCGCCAACTCCAGCCATTCCCCGGCCTTCGCCATGGATTCCTCCAGGGATGTTCCCGGCGGCGCGATCCCTCGGGCCAGGTCGAACGCCTCCCCCACTCCGCTCCCGGCCTCCACCCGCCCCGCCAGGGCGATCACCGGTTTTCCCATCGACCTCGCCATGACCGCCACGCCGTGTGGCCCCTTTCCGTTCAAGGTCTGCCGGTCCAGGCTGCCCTCCCCCGTGATGACCGCATCCGCCTCCGCCAAGGCCGCCGGCAAACCGGTGAGTTCCGCCACCAGGGCAAATCCGGACTGCAGCCGGGCCCCGCAGAAGGCCATGGCCCCAAAGCCCAATCCGCCCGCCGCGCCCGCGCCCGGAAGATCCCGGCCGGCAAACTGCAGATCCCGTTCCACCAAATCCGCAAGGTGCCGCAAACGCTCCTCGTGTCGTTCCCAGTCCGCAGCCGATACGCCCTTCTGTGGCCCAAAAACCCGCGTGGCCCCGTTCGGTCCGAGGAGCGGGTTTTGCACGTCGCACGCCGCAATGACCGGCGGAAAATCCGCGCGCGGCGCCCGAACGGCCACGGCTCGACCCAGCTCCTCGGGAATGGCCGCAAGACACGCCCCCCTCGCATCGATGAATTCGAACCCCAAGGCCCGGGCCATGCCCGAGCCGCCATCGTTTGTTGCACTCCCGCCCAAGCCAAACAGGATGCGATCGACCCCCTGATCCATTGCGGCCCGGAGAAGCTGGCCGGATCCGTAGGTCGAGGCCCGCCAGGGATCCCGTTCTGCCGCATCGACCCGCCACAAACCGGAAGCCTCGCTCATGTCCACGATCGCGGTCCGTTCTCCCGACCGACGGACCAGGGAGTAAGATGCCGTCACCGTTCGGCCGAGTGGATCCTCCGCTGCCACGACGTGGCGTTCCCCGCCCAGAGCGGACCGGATGGCCTCCGCCGTCCCTTCCCCGCCATCCGCCAACGGGAGAATCCGGCAATCGAACCCCGCGCCCAGCCCCGCAACAATCCGTTCCGCCGCCTCGCGCGAGGAGAGCGATCCCTTGAATTTGTCCGGAGCGATCAGGATTTTCACCGCTGCACTGTAACGCCCACAGGCCCGAAGCAAGCCGCGACTTTTTTGGATTCGGATTTCGACACTTGGTCGCGATCTCTGTAATCTCCCACGATCCGCATCCGTGTTCGGAGTTGAAACGAACCAGATTGATCCATGACCAGACGTCCTCTCTTCGCGCTGCTGCTGCCTGTGTTTCTCGCGTCGCCTGTCCTTGCCCAGAAAGGGGATAAGCCCGGTCACGCCATGAGTCCGCCACCGGAGAGCTGGAACCTGCCCGCGCCCGTGCTGCCTCCGGACCAAGCGCTGCAATCCTTCCGGTTTGGCGAAGAGGGCTTTTCCCTCGAACTGGTGGCGGCGGAACCCCTGGTCATCCATCCGGTGGCGATCGCTTTTGACGGAAACGGACGGGCCTGGGTGTGCGAGATGCGCGGTTACATGCCGGACGTGGACGGGAACGGCGAGGACAAGCCGAGCGGACGCATCAGCATTTTGTTGGATCACGACGGCGATGGCCAGGCGGACGAGGCGAAAGTTTTCCTCGATGGCTTGGTGTTGCCGAGGGCGCTGCAATTCGTGGCCGAAGGGCTGATCTGGGGGGATCAGGACAAACTCCATCTCACCAAACGGCAGGGGCCTAGCGGTTTGGAAGCCGGGGAGACAACGGTGCTCGACGACCAGTGGGCTCCGGGTGGAAGCGTCGAGCACAAGAGCAACGGATTGGCCTGGAACCTCGACAACTGGATCTACAACGCCAAGAGCGAGTGGCGTTACCGTTACCAAGGCGGAAAGCTCGAGAAAGAACTCACCGAATTCCGCGGGCAGTGGGGTCTGGCCCAGGACGATCAGGGCCGGGTGTTGTCGAACACGAATTCCAGCCTGATCGCCATGGACGCGATCCCCCCGGGCTACTCGGTGCGCAACCCCAACCACAAGTTCACCGGACCAGTCACGGTGAAGATGGCCAACGAGGTCTATCCCATTCGCATCACCTGCGGGGTCAACCGGGGCTACATGAAGGAGACCCTGGACGAGCGCGGTTACCTCAAAACCGCCACCGCTGCCGGTGGGTTGACGATCTATCGGGGCGACAATTTCCCCCCGGAATTCCGCGGCAACGCCTTCATCCCGGAGCCCTCCGGTCTCCTCCTCAAGCGCGCCATCCTGTCGGAAGACGCCAACGGGGTCCCCGTGGCCCGACAGGCCTACGCCGACAAGGAGTTTCTCGCTTCCACGGATGAACGGAGCCGCTTCGTAAACGCCTTCACCGCCCCGGACGGCACCCTCTATCTCACGGACCTCTACCACGGCATTGTCCAGCATCGCGAGTTCGTCACGACCTATCTGCGCAGCCAGATCCTCAAGCGCGGGCTCGACAAACAGAATGACACCGGACGGATCTACCGGGTCCGCTGGAGCGGCAAGGCACGTGGCCCCCTTCCCCGAATGGAGGAGGAGACTCCGGCCCAACTCGTGGCGCACCTCGCCCACCCCAACGGATGGTGGCGGGATACCGCCCAGCGAATGATCGTGCAACGCGGGGATGCCTCGGTCTCTCCCCAACTGCGGGAGCTGGTCTCCTCCGAAGCCGCGTCGCCCCTCACCAGGACCCACGCTCTCTGGACCCTGGAGGGCTTGGCACAGGTTCAACCGGGTGACATCAAGGCGGCGCTCCTCTCCTCCGACCCCAACCTCCAGGCTCAGGCTTGCCGGGTCGCTGAAGGGTTCCGCGGAACGTCGTCCGAAGCCGAGGTGGCCGGACTGATTGCTGGGTTGAAGGCCGCCAGTCCCGGCGTTTTGCGCCAACAAGCCGCCACCCTCGGCCTGTTCCGCGGCCCAGGCCAGGACGTCGCGCGCGAAGCCTGGGCCTCGCTCGCCTCCACCGCTCCGTCCGGGGACCCACTCTTCCGGGACATGGCCCTGAGCGGCATCGTCGGCTCCGAACTGGAGGTGCTCGATCTCGCCATGGCCCGCCATCTTCCTCTGGTCCCGGAAGTGATTCGCGCCTCGCTGACCTCCGTGAAGACGCCGGAGACCATGAAGCGACTGATCACCGCCTTGACCGCCCCACAACTCCCGGCCGCGGAACAAGCCAAGTATCTCCAACTGGCCGCTCAAAACGTGGCCACCCGTCGGCAGGGATCGGCCTGTGCGACCCTCCTGGACGCCGCCTCACGCCAACCTGCCTGGCGCGAAGCCGTGCTCAAGGGGTTCATCGCCGCCGGGAAAACCAAGGGCTTCAAAAAGATCCCGCTCACACCCGTCCCGGCCCTCTTCGCCAGCCCCGGGACCGACAAAACCTTGGCGGCGGCCGCATCCCTTTTCGATCTGTCCGGAAAGGCCCCGGCAAACTACCTAACCCAACCGGAACATCACCGGCTCTACGAAATCGGTCGCACGGAATTCAACAAGCTCTGCGCCACCTGCCATCACCCCGAAGGAAAGGGGATGGAAACCTTGGCCCCGCCGCTGCTCGATTCCCAGTGGGTGCTGGGACCACCCAAGCGTCTCACCGCCCTGGTCATGGAAGGGCTCATGGGGCCTATCGATGTGAACGGAACCATCTACGACGTCCCCAAGGTCCAGCCGGTCATGCCGGGCATCCGTTTCAACCCCGAGTTGAGCGACGAAGAGATCGCCGGCATCCTGACCTACATCCGCCACAGCTGGGAAAACGCCGCGCCTCCGGTCGATCCGGCGGTGGTCAAGGAATGGCGCCAAAGCCAATCCCCACGGGCTCCCTTTACCGCGCAGGAGTTGCTTGAGGTTCATTGATTTTCCGAATGGCCCGCGGCTTTGAATCCCATCAGGAACGCCTCCGCGCCCTTTCCCTGCTCGGCAAGGACTTGGCTCGGCGCGCCAAATCCAAGTGCGAGATCTGCCAGACCGCCGGAGTCCCGCTCCAGATCCACGAGGTGGCCCCGGCCCCCAAGGAGCCCGACTTTGACCACGTCATCATGGTCTGCGCCGCGTGCGACGCCGCCCTCTCGGAACCGTCGACCGAACTCGATCCGAAGCGTTGGCGCGTCCTGACGGAGACCTTGTGGAGTGATGCCCCGGCGGTGCGGGTCAGCGTGGTGAGACTGCTGCAACGGCTCGCCAAGGAAGCGGATTGGGCCAGGGAAACCCTTGAGGAAGCCTATCTGGAAGACGATCTTCTGGAATGGGCCGCCAAGGCCTGAGGGGGCCACGCTCTGCCCGACAAATCGGTTGAAACAATTCCCCCTCCGAACGGAGTGATGCCCGTGTCCCCCTCGTTCTCCATGCGCCCCCTCACGCTCTGTCTCCTTCTGACCGCGCCCCTACTCCTCCGGGCCGCGCCCCCTGCCCCACCGGCGAACCCCAACGCGGACGTTTCCGTGGCCGCAAACCCGCAGGTGGAGGAGATCATCCGCACGTTCGGCGGTCGGGGCCAATTGAAGGATGACTCCGCCCCGACCCCGGCCGCCGAAGCCTTGAAGCGGTTCGAACTGCGCAAGGGCTATCGCATCGAACTCGTCGCCAGCGAACCGGAAATCACCCAGCCCCTCTTCTGCACCTTCGATTCCAGGGGCCGCCTCTGGGTGGTGCAATACCGTCAATATCAGTTCCCCGCCGGTCTGAAAGTGGTTCGCTATGATCAGCACCTGCGCGCCGTCTTCGACAAGGTGCCGGCTCCGCCGCCGCACGGCACGCCGGGGGCCGACAAGATCACGGTGCTGGAAGATAGCGACGGCGACGGGACTTACGACCGCCAGAAGGATGTGATCACCGGATTGAACATCGCGACCGCGGTGCAACCCGGTCCGGGCGGGATCTGGGTCCTCAATCCGCCCTATCTCCTCTTTTATCCGGACGCAAATGGCGATGATGTCCCCGACGCAGCCCCCGAAGTTCATCTGTCCGGATTCGGTCTGGAAGACACCCACTCGGTGGCGAGCAACCTCACCTGGGGGCCGGACGGGTGGCTTTACGGGGCGAACGGCAGCACCACCACCGGCGACGTCAGTTCGGCGGTCTCATCCCACGTAAAATGGCAAGGACAATGCATCTGGCGCTATCATCCCGGCACGAAAGTTTTCGAGATTTATGCCGAGGGCGGCGGCAACACCTTCAGTT
>QQNE01000004.1 GCA_003402735.1 Verrucomicrobiota bacterium | reverse complement strand
GTTCACATGAACTCAAATGTTCGAAAGATCAACAAAAATTCCAAGGCTTCGCTGCTGCAGACGATTTGGGTAGGTGAAATTTCGGTTCAGATTGAGCCTGACATTAAGCGGGTTACACCAAGCGGGTTGGATATTCGTCTCGATGGAGCCTGACACCAAGCGCGGTTGGCTATTCGCCTCAATTGAGCCTGCCCCCAGGAAAATGCGAAAATCAGCGTCAACATCGGCGACGGTTTCCTGAACACCGAGAGCCAAGCCGAGCGTTACCTGGGAGCGGTGCTCTCGAACGACGCCAAAGCACTCGCCCAACACTTCGCCGACGTGGTGAACGAAGCCGCCCTCGAGATGGCGCTCGATCCCGATGCGGAAACCAGCTCGAGCGGAGTCTCGATCAACAAGGGACCTTTGCCTCCAGACACCCGGGTGATTCCCCCACGGCCGGAGGATTAGGGCGTTGAATCGTCGCCCGGGAGAGCTAACAATGTTTCCTCCGGACTTCATTCGTCATGCCAACCACCCTCCACGTCATCGACGCCTTCACCGACCGGCCCTTCGGCGGCAATCCGGCTGCGGTTTGTCTCCTCGAAGCTCCGGCCGACGAGACCTGGATGAAACAGGTCGCCCGTGAGCTGAACCTCTCGGAAACCGCCTTCCTGCATCCGATCGACGGAGGCTACTCGCTCCGCTGGCTCACCCCCGCGGTCGAGGTGAAGCTCTGCGGACATGCCACGCTGGCGAGCGCCTTCACCCTTTGGGAAACTGGCGTCCTGCAGCCGGAGGAAGAGGCGCGCTTTTTCACCCTGAGCGGCTGGCTGCGCTGCTGGCGCGAGGGCGCCGGGATCGCAATGGACTTTCCCGCGAAGGTTTGTGAAGCCGCTCCGGTTCCCGACGGTCTCGCCGAGGCGCTCGGCTGCGAACTCCTCACCTGCGGCCTCAACGGCATGGACTACCTCGTCGAAGTCGCCGACGAAACGACCCTGCGCGGCTTGAACCCCAACTTCACCGCCCTCTCCGCGCTGCCCGTTCGCGGAGTCATCGTCACTTGTCGTGGCGACGGAAAGCCCTTCGACTTTCTCTCCCGCTTTTTCGCCCCGGCCGCGGGCGTGGATGAAGATCCCGTCACCGGATCCGCCCACTGCGCACTGGGGCCCTATTGGCAGGCCAGGCTCAGGCAATCCGACTTCACCGCCTATCAAGCAAGCGAGCGCGGTGGGATCGTGAACCTCGGCGTCCGCGACGACCGCGTGATCCTGCGCGGCCATGCCGTGAGGATGAGCCGGGTGGAGCTGATGCACTGAACCATGGCCTTGATCGACCTCAGCCACACGATCGAACACGGCATGATCACCTACAAGGGTCTGCCTGCTCCGCTGATCTGTGATTATCTCAGCCGCGAGGCGTCGCGGCAACTCTATGCGGAGGGCACGGAGTTCCACATCGGACGGATCGATCTCGTCGCGAACACGGGCACTTATCTCGACTCGCCCTTCCATCGCTACGCCGAGGGCAAGGATTTGTCGGAACTGCCGCTCGACGCCCTCGCCGGTCTCGAGGGCGTCGTGGTCCGGAGCGACGCGATGGCCATCACCCGCGACGCCTTTGCCGGCCTCGATCTCCGAGGCAAGGCAGTCCTCGTGCAAACCAAATGGGACCGGCACTGGCGCACCGACGACTATTTCGAAGGGAACCCCTTCCTTACGGAAGAGGCGGCCTTCCACCTCAAGGAAGCCGGCGTGAAGCTCGACGACACGCGCGGCAAATCGTGCCCCGTCCACAGCACCCTGCTCGGCGCGGAGATCCCCATCGTGGAGCACATGACCGGACTTGACCCTTTGCCCGAGTCAGGATTTCGATTTTTCGCGGTGCCTCCAAAGATCAAGGGATTCGGCACCTTTCCGGTGCGGGCTTTTGCGATGGTGGGCTCGCCAAGGGAAATCCAGAGCCAAAACGTGGCAGGGTAAACGGCGGCGTCGTTTTTCACATAGCATTTGTCGCACCGGCGCGAGGCCGCCCTGCTAAACTGTGGTGGCCATGAAAACCCTCACTACCGAAGTCCTCGTCTGTGGCGGCGGCTGCGCCGGGATCGCCGCGGCCCTCTCCTCAGCTCGCAACGGAGCCGAGACGCTCCTGATCGAACGCGCCGGGTTTTCCGGCGGCATCATCACCACGGTGGGGCTGCCCTACTTCGACGGGCTCATCGACAAACCAAGCGGCCGTTTTGTCGTGAAAGGCATCGCCCTCGAACTGCTGCAGAAACTCGGCATCGCCAAGGAAGCCGCCAAACACATCGACGACCTGCCGCAGGAACTCGTCACGAAGTATTGGGGCAGCATGTGGATCCCGAACGTCGAGCACTTCAAGATCCTCACCGACGAACTCATCCTGCAGCAGTCCGACAAGCTGAAGGTGCTCTACCACAGCGTCGCCTGCGACGTCGAGGTGAAGGAGGAACGCGTCGACGCGGTCATCGTCGCGAACAAGGACGGCCTCGTCCGCATCGAGGCGCGCCAGGTCATCGACTGCACCGGCGACGGAGACATCGCGCACTGGGCGGGATGTCCGACGATTTCCTCGACCCCGCTGATGCCGCTGACAATGCACTTCCGCATCGGGAACGTGGTCCCGGTGGCGGAGACCAAACCCGCGGCCAAAAAGGTCCTGATCGAAGCCCACGAACAGGGCCGCCTCGTCAACTTCTACGGACCCGGTCTCATCTTCGCCTTCGCAAAGGACGAATGTTACGTCCACGCCACCCGCGTCCCCGCCAACGCGACCGATGCGGCCGACTTCACCCGCGCCGAGATGCAGGGCCGCAAGGACGCCTGGACCATCTTCAACGAGTGGAAGGCGAAGGTGCCGGGCTTCGAGAACAGCTACTACATCATGAGCGGTCCCTACATCGGCGTGCGCGACACGCGGCGCATCGTCGGGCTGAACGTGCTCACCCTCGAAGATCTCCAGAAAACGACGCGTCACGACGACGCCGTCGCCACGGGCTGCTGGTTCCTCGACATCCATCCGCCCGAGGTCTCGGTGGACAAACCCTTCACCGGCTCCGGCTTCCAGCCAAAACCCTACGACATCTCATACCGCACTCTGGTGCCACAGAAAGTGAGCAATCTCCTCGTCGCGGGCCGCTGCCACAGCGCCAGCACTGAGGCGAGCGCCTCCAGCCGAGTCACCGCCACCGCTATGGCCCTCGGCGAGGCCGCGGGATGCGCCGCGGCCCTCGCGATGAAGGCGAAGAGCGAGGTCGGCACCTTTGATGGCGTGAAGGTGCGCGAGACGCTCACGAAACAGAATGGCGGACCCTTCAGCGAAGTTTGAGATGAATCATCCTGACAAAACACCCTTCACCCGTCGCGAAGCCCTTCTCGACACCCTCAAGACGGTAGTGGTTGGCGCGCTCGCCCTGCCGCTCGCGGCCGAAGGGAATCCCTCACCGGCCCCGGCGGCGGAACCGGAGTTCGTGCCGGAGAATGATTATCCCTTCTTCGGAGGCGAGTTGCCGGAGAGCTATTGACCTCTTATGAAAACACACGGTTCGGGACGGTTTCACTCGATGTCTTTCCCCGGTTGTTCGGGAGGGGGGCTGCAAGGAATTTCCTTTTGGAGCCCGCCCACCCACGAGTCACCGATCGGCGTGGGATGGTGGGGGTTCAGGGGGCGGAAGGGAGTTTTCCCATTCATCTTGGGGTGATCTGAGCCCTCGTTGGTGGTCCCGTCAAGGGTTTCGGTGTCCTGAAGGCAGATTTCGGATCGTTTTGGGTGTTTTTGGGCCGAATCTGAGCACGACGGTGCGGCGACCTCTCGATTGAGAGATCGTGAATGGGCGATTTCCCGCCTCGGATCGTCAGTTGTTCGAGAACACCGGCCAGTCGTCATCAGGCTTTAGGCTTCAGGCTGGCCGGGTTAAGACGCAGGTGAGACATGGGGTAGCTCCAGCCTGCGGTCTGCAGTCTCCAGCCTGATGCAGGTGAGGAGCTTTTCGTGGCCGCAGTCCGGGCATTGAAGGCGGGTGAATCCCGCGGCGAGGTCGCCACATTTGTAGAATTGATCGACCACGGCGACAGCGTCGGGTCGGAGGGGGCCGTAGGTTTTGCGGTGGACGGTTTCATACTCGGCGAGGAATGGGACCCAGGCGTGGTGGACGACTTGACTCCGTCTATCCAAATGTGGCTTCGCGACCTTGCATTGCCGCTGTGCGCGGCGGGGTATTGCCAGAGCGGGGAGGCGCGTGGGCGGCGGGGACGGTAGATGGATGGCATATATGCTTTTTAGAACACGCATGTTCGCAATTGCAATTCTGCGACGCAAATTCTCGCTCTTGGGCTATGAACTCTGGTTAACCTGCTTGTTTGTTGCTTTCGCTTTGCGCCCCTCCGGCTCGATCCAAATTCGAATGAGGAAGCAGTGCATGGAATGGCTTGTGATCCAACTCCCAGCCCGGTTTCGTGATTACGAGCAGCTTCATGCCCGTCCAGTCCACCGCCAGGCAATCGCCAGCCTCTCCCCCTTCGCTGGAAGGTGCGCAGCAGGCCGGGATGAATCCGCTCTTTCTGCCCGACATCCTGTGCCAGATGTTCGAAGAGAGCCTTCGCCTCCAGTTCGGGAGCCTGCCGAAGCATCTCCTCGGCTCGCGGCCAAACGGCGGCCAGCGGATCCTCGCGCGTTCTCCAGGTGTGCGGCACGCGCCGTTGTTCGCTCACATCGTTCTGCCGCAAATCCTTGCGCGCCGTGTTGCGGGACATGCCCGCCTTGATCGCACTCATGGTGATGGTTCTGCCCAGGCTGCGCTCCCGGGCGAGCTTGATGAGTTGGGTTCGCTTGACCACAACCCGAAACGGCACCCGCCGCCCCGCCCAGGGGTCAATTTTGATTGTCGTCAGTGGGCAAGTTTCGTTGCCGTTCGACACCGAGTAGGGCGATCACTCTGGCCAATGTTGGCGATGGCTCAGAACAGACTGCGAGATGCGAGAATTCCACCCCACTTTACCTAGCCATGCATTTCAAAAGTACAAGCAGATAATCATGAAACATTGAATACTTAACGGCACTGGGACTATCCCGCCTTTCTCAAGCCCTCGCTGCTGCGGCTTGCTCAATGGCATTCCTGCTGCGTTCCGCTCGAATTCCAGGATTCACGGGATGTCGACATCCCGCTCACGCTGGAATCCTTCGCGCGCCTTGCAGGCAATGCCATTTGGCGGCGCCTCGCGACGCGAGCCTTGAGAAATGCGGGCTAGTTTTCCGCTCGCCGCGGTTGCATTTCCCGCCATACCCTCTTGTAGTGGCAGGAAGATGAAGATGTGCTTCGTCTCCACCCTGGCCTGCATCGCCTTCGCCGCCGCTCCCCTGAGTGGGCAAGAATCGGTTCCCGCGCCGAAGCCCAAATTCTCGGAGGACCTGCTGCGTCTGCAGATTTTTTTGGATCGTCAGCTTTTCGGTCCCGGGAAGCTGGACGGTCTGCCCGGCGAATTCACTACCAAGGCGCTCGAACGTTTTCAGTGGGCCCAAGGCATGTCTCCAAAGCCCCTGGACGCCCATGGGATCGACCTAAGCAAAGCGGTGCCGGACCTCTACACCACCTACACGATTCGTGAAGAGGACCGGAATTACATCGGGTCCGTCCCGAGCAAGCCAGCCCAGCAAAGTTTGCAGAAGTATCTCCCCTACGCTTCCCTCCTGGAATTCCTGGCGGAACGCTTCCACTCATCGGAAGGGATGTTGCGTCTGATCAATGCTCCAACCCCGGGCGAAGAAGGGGGGGAACGCCCGGTCCCCGACCTCGATTCCCTCAAGCCCGGAGATGTTCTCAAGGTGCCCAATGTGGAACCCTTCCGCATCGAGGACCTGACGCCGTTGCCGAGCCTCCCCGAGGTGCCGGAATTCCGGACCCGGATGATCTTCATCGACACCCGGGAACGGATGCTGGAACTGCACGGGAGCGAATGCGGCCCGCTTCTCGCCAGTTTTCCCATCACCCCAGGGAGCGGACGTCTGGCGACGCCGCCCGGCCATTGGAAGATCGTGGGGATCGCGCAAATGCCCACGTTTCGCTGGGATGAAAGCGTCCTGGAATACGGGGTCCGCAGCGATGAATTTTACCAACTCCCGATCGGTCCGAACAACCCGGTGGGGATCCTGTGGGCGGGCCTGAGCAAGCCGGGCATTGGAATTCACGGGACCAACCAGCCCGAAACCATTGGCCGCGCCTCCAGTCACGGCTGCATGCGAACGGCGAACTGGGACGCGATCCGGCTTTCCAAAATGATCACCAAGGGGATTCCGGTGATCATCGAGGGGCCGCGCCCCAGCCCGAACGCCAAGCCCAAGCCCGCGCAACCGGCTCCCCCGGCCCGCAAACCTTGGTTCTGGTGGCTCCAGCCATCGTGATCGGGAACGTGATCGCAAATGCCTCGAATCTCTTGCGATTCATGCCCGGTTGCGCTTAACGTGATTACCCCATGGCAAAGGCAAACATCACTTCCGTTCGCAGAGGTCAAGCAATCCGTCACAACAACGACGTTTGCATGGTTGAGGAGTTGATCCACAAAACCCCGCCGAACAACCGCGCCTACGTCCAAGCGGCCGTCCGGAGCCTCTCCACGGGAAAGGTCAACCACCTCCGTTTCACCCCGAATGATTCCGTCGAAGTGGTTCCGGTGACCCGTGAGGATTACGAATACAGCTACGCGGACCAGTCAGGCTATCACTTCCTCCACGCGGAAACCTATGACGATGTGATCGTCCCCAAACATCTCGTTGAGGGCATCAAAGGCTATCTCGTCGAAAATCAGAAATACACCCTCATCTTCACCAACGATTCCATCGCCGCGGTCGAGCCACCCTCCACCATGGAATTCACCGTTGCTGAATCTCCCGAAGGTCTCAAGGGAGACAGTTCCACCAACGTCTACAAACCGGCCAAACTCGAAACCGGTTTGGAAGTGCAAGTCCCGCTCTTCATCAAGCCGGGCGAACGGATCCGCGTCAACACCGAGGACGGCAAGTATCTCGGTCGGGCCTGAGGCTTCCACCTCACCCCAAAAACCCGTCCAAGGCCATCTCCGGGACCTCGGACCCAATGTAGGCGATCGCCGTCGATTCCGCTCGGAAAACCTCGGTGGCCACCTCACGCACCGCTTCAGCGTTCACCTCACCCAACCGGGCGAATGATTCCCGCGGATCAATGATGCGTTGGTAGGAGATCAGACTCTCCCCGATCCACATCATTTGACTCAGACTGCTCTCCAGCGAAATCCGGCTCTGCCCGACCGTGTAGGTCAAGGCTTGCCGGATCAAATCAGGCGTCGCCGCCTTCTTCGCAAACTGACGCAGACAATCTGCCGTCAACTCCAGGGCGCGGGGCACGTGATCGACATCCAACCCAGCGTAAATGCTGAGCAAGCCACAGTCTTCCAAGGTCACTGCATCACTGGAAACACTGTAACAAAGCCCGCTCTCTTCCCGCAAAAGTTGAAAGAGGCGGCTGCTCATGTTCTCGCCCAGCAATACGTTCAGGATTTTTAGGGCGTAGCGGCGCGGATCATGCCGCCCGAAGGTGTGAAACCCGATGCAAAGATGCGCCTGCTCCACGTCCCGGGTCTCGTCGATCCGGCGCAACCCGCTCTGACGCATCTGGCCGGGAACCGGTGCGAACGGAATCGGGTCTCCCGGCTCCAACTGCTGCAAACTCGGTCCCATTAGATCGACCACGGCGTTGTGCTCCACCCGGCCGGTCACCGTCACCACGGTGTTGATGCCGGAATAGCGTTGGCTGTGATAGGAAAAAAGATCGCCGCGACTGATCCGCTTCACGGAAGGCTCCGTTCCGGTGATCGGCAGGCCGAGCGGATGCCCCGGCCACGCCGCAGCGGCCAGAAGATCTTCCACGTGTTGGGAGGGATTGTCCCGATACATCGCGATCTCTTCAATCACCACCTCCCGCTCGCGCTCGATCTCCTGGGGATCGAAACTGGCGCTGCTGTAAATATCCATGAGCACGTCCGCCATTTGCGGCAGCGTCTCGGCGGGACCGCGGGTGTAAAAGCAAGTGTGATCCTCCGTCGTGAACGCGTCGAGGCTGGCCCCGATCCCCTCGATTTCCCGGCTGATGTCGTATGCGTTGCGCGTCGGGGTCCCCTTGAACAGGAGATGCTCGACAAAGTGCGCGATCCCATTGCGTTTGACCTCCTCATGGCGGCTGCCGGTCATGGCCCAGAGGCCGACACAGGCGCTTTCCATGTGCGGCATTTCGGCGGTTGCGAGAGTGACGCCGTTGGTCAGGCGAGTGATTTGATAACGGGGAATGTTCATGGATGGCCGCGCAAGAGCGCGTGGGCGACGCCCAGATCTGGGGGAAAGGTGATTTTCAGGTTGGGAAACCGATTCTCCACAAGGTAAACCGGTTCTCCGAGCGCCTCGACGGCGGAGACCTCGTCCGTGACAATTTGATTCTGGTCAAGGATACGTTGATACGCGCGTCGCAGAAGGTCGAGCGCAAAACACTGGGGCGTTTCCATGGCCCAGAGTCCCTCACGATCCACCGCGCCGATCACCCTTCCGTCATCGTCCGCCCGCTTCACCGTCTCCGTAATGCGGCGGGCACAGGCGGCTGCGGAGTGGGCCCGGGCCTCGGCGATGCAGGCGGAGATGGCCGAGGCCGTGATCAAAGGCCGCGCTCCGTCATGCACCGCCACAATCTCCGTCCCGGAAGCGACCGCATCCAACCCGGCCTGCACCGAAAGATGTCGAAAGGCACCGCCCAAGACCACCCGATGAGCTAGGCCGAGATCGTTCACCCGCCCCAGGTTTTCCGGGGAGGTCACCACAATGACCTGCCCAATCTCGGGATGCGTGCGGAACGCCGCCAAGCTCCGACCCAGAACCGGTTGCCCGTCCAGGTCGGCAAAGAGTTTGTCAAAACCCATGCGCCGACTCCCTCCGGCCGCCACCACGATCGCCGCGATCATTCTGGCCCAACCGTTACTTGAGCCGCTCCCCCACCATCTGGGAGACGATCTTGTTGTCCGCCCGACCGGCGATCCGCTCCTGCAACCGTTTCATCACGCCCCCCATTTCCTTGCGGGTGGTGGCGCCCAATTCCGAAATGACCTCCTCCACCAGCTTCTGGATCTCCCCCTCGCTCAAGGCTTCCGGCAGATAGCGCTCCAGCACCGCGATCTCCGCTTTCTCGGTCTCCGCCAATTCCGGTCGTCCCCCAGCTTCAAAGCTCGCCACGGAATCTTGACGCTGTTTGATCGCTTTCCGGATCACCGCCACCGATTCCGCCTCGTCGAGTTCGCCTCCGGCGCCGTATTTCTCGATGGTGGCCAACTGGATGGCGGATTTCAGCGAGCGAATGACATTGAGCGCGGCCTGGTCTTTATTCTTCATCGCCTCTTTGATATCCGTGGTGATCCGCTGGGTCAGACTGCTCATGCCGCCATTCTAGCCGATGCCCGAAACATCACAAACTCCGATTCTCACGACCGCGCCTCTCCCTGCCCGCGCCTGGAAAGTTTTTCTGGGGCTGACGCTTGTCTCGGCCGGCTCTTTTTTCTGTTGGTGGCTCTTCGCCACTTGGCAAAAAGCCGCCCGAATGGACTCATGGCTCCCGGTCCGGGCCATGGTCCTTTCGTCCAAAGTGGTGCCCTGGCAGTTCAATGAATTCAGCCAGATCCGCTACCAGCCCCGGATCCGCTACCGCTACGAAAGCGCCGGGGCCCCGCGCGAATCCGAACGGATCCGCAGGGTCGCCATCCGCAGCGCACACCCGGAACAAGCCGCCGCCTGGGTCGAAAAATTTCCCCAAGGTGCCCTGGTCACCGCCTGGGTGGACCCGGCCAACCCCGATTCTGCCGTGCTGAAACGAGACTCCAAAGCGGCGCTCTACTCCATCTGGTTCCCAGCCCTTTTTGTGGCCGGCGGACTCGGCATGATCCTCAGCGCGCTCCGACCTTCCCGGTTTTGACTTCGGCCGCGCCAGCTTCCAGGAGCTGAAACCGGGTCAATTGCACCCGGATGCTCCCCACAAAGATCTCCGCCCGGATCTCCAGCGGCAAACGGAATTCGTCGTCGCCAATCCAAAAGTGAGCCGATTTCAACTGCTTGCTCATCGGCTCCAAACTCCCGTTCTTGCGGATCTTGGAGACCTTCAAATCGAATTTCATCGCGTCGATCGCTTCGCCTTCATGCATCCGCTTTTCCCGCCCCAGCAACCTCGCCGTCACCAGATAGGGATCCCGGAACGGAAACACCACGATCGACACCGGCTCCGCCCCGTCGTTCCAGGCAAAACTGCGGAGGTAAAGCACCCCCGAGATCAGGTCATAGACCGTCTCCTCCTCGAATACCCGCTCCCGTTCCTGCTTGGGTTTCCCGGCCTTTTTCGGGTTGGTGGCCCAATAGCTCCGCACCTCATCGTCCGAAAAAATCGTTCGGTAGATGTTCTCCTCCTCCCGATCCGCTTCCCATTGATTCACCTCCAACGGCAGCAACCGGGTCGCATCCACCTGGGATTCGACCTTGGCGTCGTAGGGCCAAAGCACCCGCGCCGGGCCGGAACTCCGGGAGACCCCACGGGTCTCGATGCTCTCCCCCTGACCGGCCCCGAAAACGATGTCTGCCTGACCGGCCTTGAAGACGCCGTTCCAGCTCACGTTGTAACTCAAAACCGCAGGCCCCAGCATCGGGAACTCCCCCGGAGGCACCACCGTGAGGCTCTCCTTCCAATCGGGGGTCTCATCTTTCGCAAAGACCATCCCGGCCCCCCACATCAGGAGCAGCGCCAGTCCGTTTGCGATCCGAAGTCTCCTCATCTTCCTCACCCTAACACCACCGCCAATCCTGCGTCCAGTGCGGAAACACCCCACACCGGCATTGCCAAATCCACCATTCTCCATCATTGGTCCAGCGAAAGATTCGCCCCCATGTTCCATCGACGCCTTCTTCTCCTCGCCTCTTCAACTCTCGTTTTCCTCAACCCGGGACTCGTTGCCCAGGAAGCAACCAAACCGCGAACCGCCGGACTCGACAAAATCCCCGCCGCCATGGAGGCGGAAATCGCCGCCCAACACGCCGCCGGCATCGTCACCCTGGTCGTCCAGGACGGCAAAACCGTTCACCATGCAGCCTCCGGCCTGGCCGACCGGGAACGCAATCTCGCCATGACTCCGGACGCCGTTTTCTGGATCGCCTCCATGACGAAATCGATCAGCGCTTCCACGATCCTCTCGCTGGTTGATGAGGGGAAACTGGCCCTCGACGACCCGGCCTCCCGCTGGATTCCCCAGCTCGAAAAAGCCGCTCTGGTGGACGGCACCGCCCTGAAACGGCCGGTCACCCTGCGCGATCTCCTCTCCCACACCTCGGGCCTGGCCTTCCCGCCTCGCAAGGCGTCGAACGGCGCGCAATCCCTCAAGGGCTACGTGGCGGAACTCGTCGGTGCCCCCTGGTCTTTTCAGCCGGGAGCGGATTATGAATACGGATTCGGCATCACCGTGGCGGGACGATGCGCCGAAGTCGCCACCGGCCAATCGTTCGAGAGCCTCGTCCAAACCCGCATTCTGGATCCACTCGGGATGAAGGATACGAGCTTCCATCCCGATGACCGATTGCGCGCACGCCTCGCCAAAACCTACAAGACCGCCGAAGACAGCCCGCGCCTCGCGCCCGGTTACAATCCCTTCGTCACCCCGGACCCGACCGTGCGGCACATGACGGAGCCGTCCGGCGGCCTGTTCTCCACCGCGGCGGACCTGGCCTTGTTCTACCAGATGATCCTCGACCAAGGCATGCATCAAGGCAAACGCATCCTCTCCCGGGAGGCTGTCGCGGAGATGACCAAACCGCACGCGGCCGGAAATCAGCCCCTGAACTATGGCCTCGGCTGGCAGTGCAACTTGCCGGAAAAAATCACGGTGCGCGGGTTCGCCGCCAACTCCTTCGGCCACGGCGGCGCGTTCGGCACCCACGGGTGGATCGATCCCGAACGCCGCCTCATCGCCATCTTCCTGGTGCAAAACGTGCTGGTCACCGGGGGAGGCAAGCCACGCGACCTGTTCCACGCGTTGCTGAACGGCCAGCCATGAAGCCGGTCTCCACGCTCACCGCCACCTGCATCGTGATCGCCGACATGGTCGGCACCGGAATCTTCACGAGCCTCGGTTTCCAGACCGAGGACCTGCGCACCGGATTCCCCATCCTGATGCTCTGGCTGGTGGGCGGGGTTTGCGCCCTGTGCGGAGCCCTTTCCTACGCGGAACTCGGAGCCGCCCTGCCCCGTTCCGGAGGGGAATATCACTTTCTCAGCCGCATCTACCACCCGGCCGCCGGTTTCCTGGCGGGTTGGGTATCGGCCACGGTGGGGTTTGCGGCACCCGTCGCCCTGGCGGCCATGGCCTTCGGAAAGTATCTCACGGGCATTTTCCCCGATCTCCCCGGCCTTGGCGACCGATTGCCGCCGCAAACCTGGCTGGCGCTGCTCATCACCGCGATCATCACTCTCATCCTGCTGCGCAGCGCCCGCCTCGGCAGCCTGTTCCAGGACGGGGCCACGTTTCTGAAACTGGCCCTGATGCTCGTGATCGCCGCGGCCGGTTTTCTCATCTCCCAGGCCCAACCCATCTCCTTCCTTCCGGTGCCCGGCGATGCGAAGTCGCTCACCAGCGCCCCCTTCGCGGTGAGCCTGGTCTACGTGATGTATGCCTATGCCGGATGGAACGCGTCGACCTACCTTGCCGGGGAAGTTCGCGATCCGTCCCGCTCCATTCCGCTCTCGGTCGGGATCGGAACCCTGGTGGTGATGCTGCTCTATCTGGCGGTCAACGCCGCCTTCCTCCGCTCCACTCCGATCCCGGCCATGGCCGGAAAAATCGAGGTGGGCCTGATCGCCGGGGATTCCCTGTTTGGACGACACGGAGCCAAGGTGATGGCCGGACTCATTTGCACGGGGTTGATCTCCTCCATCAGCGCCATGATGTGGATCGGTCCCCGCATCACCATGACCATGGGCGAAGATTTCTCCGCGCTGCGCTGGCTCAGCCGCAGAACTCCGCAGGGAATTCCCAAGGCCGCCACCCTGGCCCAAGGGGCGATCGTCGCGCTCCTGATCCTCACCTCCGCCTTCGCCGAAGTCCTCACCTGCGTCCAGTTTGCCCTCCAGGCTTGCTCGTTCCTGACCGTCCTGGGAGTGATCGTTCTGCGCCAAACCCAACCCAACCTGCCCCGGCCCTACAAAACCTGGGGATATCCGGTCACACCCCTTCTGTTTCTCCTCATCAGCGCCTGGATGATGGCGCATATCTTGCGCTCTCATCCCCGCGAGACCTTGCTCGGTTTGAGCATCCTCGCCCTCGGCCTGCTCCTCTATTTTGTTTTCCCCTCACGGAACCTCGCCCCAACGAAATAAGCTCTCCCGATGCCACATCGCTTCCTCCTCCTCGTCGCAAGCCTCCTGATCCTTTCCAGCCCGGCGCGCGCAGTCCCCTCCCCTGACGACCAAGCCAAGTTCCTGGCCGGGCTCAAGATCAAGCACCCCGGTTTGACCCAGGTCAGCCAGACCGCCGGCTGGACCGCTCACGCCGCCTCCCTGGAAAAGAAGTGGACTTCCATGGAAAACCGTCAGTTGGCCGCCGCCCGCCAATGGGCCGCCGCAAACCCGGCACTGAATCGCGGATCTGGCGCAGTGTTCTATCCGTTCAGCGGCCCGGATTTTCTCTACGCATCCACCCTGTTCCCCAAAGCCTCGACCTACATCCTCTGCGGAACCGAACCGGTCGGCTCGGTTCCTGACATCACCCGAATGCCTCTCGAACAGGTCAACGCGGACCTAACAAACCTCCGCACTGCCCTGGATACCATGCTGGCAACCCACTATTTCATCACGAAGGACATGCGCGCGGATCTCTCGAGAGGCACCGTCCACGGCACCCTGCCCCTGCTCTATCTATTTCTGGCTCGCACCGGCTGCATCCTTCGCCAGGTCGAGGTCGGCCCCACCCGGGCCAGGATTCAGTTCAGCGGACGCAACGGCAAAAAACAGACCCTGTATTATTTCAAAACGGATCTCTCCAACGGCGGCGGCCACGGCGCTTTCCTAGCCCTCTGTCAGCAACACTCCCCAGGCGCCACGCTGGTGAAAAGCGCCAGTTATCTCATGCACTCGGACGAATTCTCCTCCATCCGCAATTTCCTGCTCTCCCACAGCGCCGTCATCATCCAGGACGATACCGGCATCCCCTACCGCTTCTTCGATCCCGGCCGCTGGAATGTGAAACTCTATGGCACCTATCGCGGTCCGATCGACATGTTCCAAAAATACCATCAAGCAGATCTCGCCGCCGCCTATGCCAACACCCCAGGGGCCAGGCTCGGCTTCGCCTTCGGTTATTCCTCACAGACCTCCAAGGGCGTTCTCCTCCAGGCCACCCGCAAATAGGCCCCGGTCCGCCTCTCCTCTCCCCTCATGAATCGGTCTGCGGCGCGGGGGGCCGGTAGCCGTTCCCGGAGAATAACACGGTGTCGAATGCCTTGCGCAGCAGGCTCCGCTTCGCTGCATAACCGGTGATCTGCCGCTGGATCAACTCGGCCAAACGCGGAAGAACGTCCCGTTTCAAAAAGCCGCCTCTCAAAGCCACATATTCTTCCGGAGAAATCATCGGTATGCCCATGACTTGAGCGAGCCCCTGGGTTCGGGAATCATGGCCGATGAGCAGCGACGGAACTCCGGCCTGGATCCCCGCCATGGCCCCATGGATCCTCATCCCGGCCACGAGCTGCCGTTGGCCCACCGAGCCGAGCCATTCCGGCACAGAGGAGAAATACCGGAGCTTCTTCCGCAGCATCGCCCCCAGCTCTCCCTCCGAGAATCCCGCCTCAGCGGCGGCAGCGGAATAAATTTTGGGTAGGGACTCCTCCTCGTTGCAGAAGAACTGCACCAGGGCCGAAGACTGGCCGATATACTGCGAGTCACCGATCTCGCGAAGCTCGCGGAGGGTCTTCGCCAAGACCGTTTGCGACATCGGATGCCCGGTGGCAATCTCGCAGTGGGAAACCGCCACATCCACGAGCCGCAACGGCTTCAGCTGCTCCGCCCGCTGCGCGATCACCTCTTCAAGAAGATCCCGGCTGTTGATGAAATTGGAGGGACACCCGGTCGTGATAACATTGTGAAACCCATGGCGCTCGAACAGGCGCGCGGTGAACTCATCCCTCACGCTGATGAACTTGCAGTGACTGGACAAAACCGACATGAAACGAAGCGTCTCGGGTCCCAGCTTGAGATCGCTCTCGTGAAGCGGGGCCTGGGCCCCCAGTCCCAGAATCACCACCGGAAGCCCGGCCTTCAGAATCAGATCCGCCCGCGTTTTGCACTGCAATTCACGAAGTTCGGAGGCTCCGATCCAGTTCGCCGCCGAAATCAGGATGGATTCATAGACCTTTCCCTCCGCCAAAGCACCGCTCAGGTCCGCGTAATTCATCGCCTCAAACCCGGACAGGTCGAGAAGGCTCTTCAGTGCGTGCCGGAACAGCAGATTTCCGGTGTTCCCCCCGCACGCCGACATCAACGATGTGGAGGAGGAGAGCGCATCTCCCGGGATTTCGCTGATCGCTCTGAGGTCCAGATACGCATGCATGACGGTGTCGTTTCTTGCGGTGGTGGCCATGATCATGCCTCCACGTCCAGATCCGCTTCCCGCGCTCCGGACGCCTCGGCGGTCTCCAACTGGTTGAAAGCCCTGGATCGATGGGCATAGAATGGATACCGACAAGCCTCGTCCTCATCCTCGGGACGAAAACGAAAATGCTTGTACATCCACAACCAGTGTTCCGGATGCGCGGCGATCAGCGGTTCCACCGCGTCCCAACAGGCTTGTGCGATCTGGCGTGCGCTGGTTTCGGGGGGAAATTTCATCACAGGCAGTCCCTTGACGAAATAGGTGCCGTCGTGACAGGGAAAACAGAGCCCCGTGATCACCGGGACGCCGGTCCGCTTGACCAGGAAGGCCCCGAGAACGGTGACCGAAACCTTGAGACCAAAAACCTTGATGATCGTGGCCGTCTGGCCCGGCCGCACGGTTAGGTCCGGAAGAAAGGCCGCATTGCCCCCGCGCCGCAAAACCCGGAGCAGCTTCAACATCGCTTTCTCTTGCGGGATGATCTGGTGCCCATGGAATTCCCGATTGCTCCGGAAGATTTCCGTGAGTCGCTCGTTTTTGAAGTCCTGGGCGATCGCGGTGTAATGGAACCCGAGGAAAGCCACGTTGTTCGCCGCCCACTCGAAATTTCCATAATGCGGCATCATCCAGATGGCTCCGGTCTGGCGCGCCTGCTCGAACCCTTGGGGGTCCTCAATCTGATACACCGTGTAGTCGCGATAGTTCTCCGCGGTGATGCGTCGAGTCCAGAACTGGTCCAGATAGGTCCGTGCCCAGCTCCGGTAACAGGCTCTCACGATGCGCTCCAATTCCACCTCGTCAAAACGGCCGGGAAACGCCGCCGCCAGATTCGCAAATGCAGCGCGGCGTCCTTCCGCGTGCACGTAAAAGGCGATGGTTCCCAGCCAGGGGGCGAGCCCGAGCAGGAACCAGCGCGGCAGGGACGGCACGATCCGAAAGGCGGCGGCGAGAGCCCCCCATTCAATCGAGTAGCGAATCCGTTTGGCGGCTCCGGGCATGATGCGACAATGGATACTCCGAAAGGCTTCATGAACCACCAGAAACTCATTTCCATCTTGAGGCGGATTCTCTCCTCCCCGACCGCGCCGTTTCACGAATACCACGTCCGGCGGTCGATCCGCGATCTTCTGGCAGGACTGCCCCACGTCACCACCCGGTCCGATTCCTTCGGCAATCTCATCGCCACCTACCAATTTGGGGACAAGCCCGCCCGCTTCTGTTTCGGTGCCCACATGGATCACCCCGGCTTCGTCCTCTCACCGCGCAACGGAACCTGGGATTTTCTCGGTGGCATGCCTCCGGGCTATCTCAACCTGGGCGCGCCCCTCGAGGAGTTTGGCGAATTCGCAATGTGGCGGCTCCCGGCCTTTGCTCTGGAAGGCAACCGGGTCATCGGAAGGGCGTGCGACGACCTGGTTGGGTGCGCCAGCATGGTCTGTCTCTTTCATGAATTGGAGCGGCTTGAAGCCGTCACCACCTGCCACGCCGTCTTCACCCGGGCCGAAGAAGTCGGCTTCATCGGGGCCATCCGTTTGGCCCAGTCCTGGCCGTTCGACCCGACCGTCCGCTTCGTCTCCCTGGAGACCAGCCTTCCCATGCCGGGAGCGAAGCTGGGCGACGGCCCGGTGATCCGGGTGGGCGATGGACAGTCCGTTTTCGACCACGTGGTCACCGGAGACTTGTCTTTGGTGGCCCGGGAATGCGGCATCAACCACCAGCGGGCCCTGCTGGACCGGGGGAGCTGCGAGGCCACCGCCACCCAGTTTTATGGGATCCCCTCCGCCGGCATCTCGGTGCTGATGGGGAACTACCACAACTGCGGGCCCGACGGAGGCATCGAACCCGAATTTGTCGATCTCGTCGATGTGAAGGGAATGATCAACCTGATCACCCAGCTCGTGATCAGATCGGGCTCCGAATCGATCTCCCAGGCCGCCCTGGCCTTGCGGTTCGAGGAACGAATCAAAAATCACGCCATCTACGATCGGGCCACCGCTGCCCACTTCCGCTGAGCCCAGACGAAGTCTACCGGGCAAAGACCTCGGCGAGCAAGGCCTGCAATTCCACCCAGGAGGCTCGGTCCGCGTCCTCGTCGTAGGCCAGCGGCAACCCGAACTTCCTGCCATTGGCGGTCGCTTCCGGATTGGTGAAACCGTGCTGCGCCCCTTCGTAAGACACCAATCGATAGTCGGCACCGGCCTCGTCCATCTCGCCCTTGAAAGCCTGGACCGCCTCCACCGGAATGAATTCATCCGCCGCGCCATGACACACCAGGATCCTGGCTTTCACCGCGCCCGGACGGGCCGGGAACCCGGTGCCCAGGCTTCCGTGAAAACTGGCCACCGCATCCAGGTTCATCCCGAGCCGCGCCATTTGCAACACCACGCCCCCGCCGAAACAATAGCCGATGGCCGCCACCCGCTCCGGATCGGTCTCCGGTCGGCTTCGCAACAACCGCAACGCCGCCTCGAACCGGTCCCGCATCCGGTCCGGATCTGCCATCGCCTCGGCGGCCAACCGCGCCGCGTCGTCCGGATGATCCGCGGTCTTTCCCTGACCAAACAGATCCACCGCCATCCCCACATAACCCAATCCGGCCAGCATCCTGGCCCGCCGACGGACGGATTCGTTGAGCCCCCACCACTCGTGAACGACCAGGACGCCGGGGCGCGGCCCGGAAACGGCGTCGTCCCAGGCGAGCATCCCCTTCATCGACACGCCGCCGCCCTCGTAAATCACCTCTTCCGTCTTCATCACCCGTCCCCGGTTCAGGCCATCTCCATTTTCCCCGCCAGCTCTTCCCAAGTCGCCGTGGCCGCCTCCAAATCGTCGGTGAGCTGGGCCAACTCGCGGTTCAGGTTGATCACGGCGCCGGGATCCCGCTGATACAGGCCGGGATCATCGAGCAGCCGGGTGATCTCCTCGCGCCGGGCCTCGAGCACCGCCACCCGCGACTCTGCCCGGTGCAGCGCCGTTTCGAGGTCCTTGCGCTCTTGAGAACGCCGTTGCCGCTCTTCGGCCTCGAGGCGCTTCTGCTCCTTGGTCTTGCGGGCCGATCCCTCCCCGGAAACGGTTTTTGTTTTGACGTCCGGCGCGACATAGATCGGCTGCCCGGCAGTCAACGCCGCCCGCTCCGAATCGGCCCCCGACTTCTCCAGATAATAATCGTAGCCACCGGCATACCAGGTCAACTTTCCAGCTTCGATGTGGAGGACCTTTTCCGCGATTCCCCGGATGAAATAGACGTCGTGGCTGATGAACACCAGTGTCCCCTGAAATTGCTTCAATGCCTGGGTCAAGGCATCGATGCTCGGCATGTCGAGGTGCGTGGTCGGCTCGTCCATGAGAAGCAGGTTGGGCGGGTTCAACAAGATCTTGACCAGCGCAAGCCGCCCCTTTTCCCCGCCGCTCAAAACGCCCACGCTCTTGTGGACATCGTCCCCACGGAAGAGGAAACAGCCGAGCAAGGTGCGCGTCTCCTGCTCCGTCGATTGACGGCCCGGCGCACTCAACGCCTCTTCCAGAACGCTCCGGTTCCCGTCGAGCATGAGGGATCGGTATTGCGCGAAATAGGCCACATCCACATTGAGGCCGAGCTTGCGTTCCCCCTGCTGAAAATCGAGCTCTCCCGCCAGGATCTTGAGCATGGTCGATTTCCCCGATCCGTTCGGACCGACCAGCACAATCCGGTCCCCGCGCTCCGCCGCGAACTCCATGCCCTGGTAGACCTTGGTCTTGCCGTAAGCCTGGTGGATGTTGGTGAGGTTGACCACTTTCTGACCCGTTTGCCGCGGCTGCGGGAAGCGAAGATGAACCGTGGCCTCCGGCGGAGACGGCGGCTGGAGACGCTCCATCTTCTCCAGTTGTTTGATTCGGCTTTGCGCCTGCGCCGCCTTGGTCGCCTTGGCCCGGAACCGGGCGATGAATTCCTCGATTTTCTTGATCTCGGCCTGCTGCGCCCGGTAGGCGGCCCAGGCCTGCTCTTCCCGCTGTTCCTTCTGCTTGAGGAAGGAATCGTAGTTCCCCCGGTATCGATGCAGCTTGCCGTGAAAGATGTGGATGATCGAATCCGTCAATGCGTTGAGGAATTCGCGGTCGTGCGAAATCATCAAGATCGCGCCGTTGTAACCTTTCAGGTAGTTCTGAAACCACTGCAAGGAATGCAGGTCCAAGTGGTTCGTCGGCTCGTCGAGCATGAGCAGGTCCGGCTCCATCACCAGCAACCGCGCCAGGTAGGCACGCATCACCCAGCCTCCACTCAACTCCCGCATCGGCCGATCGAACTCCGATTCGCGAAACGCCAAGCCGCGCAGGATGCGCTTCGCCTTCGGCTCCAAGTGATAACCGCCAATCTCGTCGAACTGCGCCTGGGCATCGGCGTATTCCGCCGAATCGGTGGTCCCGGCCGCTTCGTGCGCGGAGAGAACGGCGCGAAGCTTCGTGAACTCGGGCCGGACCGAGGTCGCCACCTGAAGCACCGTCTCGTCGCCCGTCGGCGTGCTCTCCTGCGGCAGGTAGCCGAGCGTGCAACGCTTGTCCATGGAGACGGTGCCACTGTCAGGCGTGTCCTCCTTCAGAATCAACGAGAACAACGTGGACTTTCCCGCCCCGTTCGGCCCCACCAGCCCCACGCGGTCGCGGGCATTGATCTGCAGGTTGACCCCGGAAAACAGTATCCGGCCGCCAAATCCCTTTTCGACTTCGTTCAGTGTCAGCATCCGCGGCCAAAATAATGCAAAATTCCGGAGGTGCGAGCAACGATGTGCGGACCGCTCGACTGTGGCGTCAAAGACCGCTCTTGCGGAGTTGCGCCCGAAAGGTCGGCATCAATTCCCGCTCGATCCAGCCAAACGCCGCCTCCAGCCCCTCCGCCTCATAGATCACGCCGATCTGGGCCTCCAGTCCGGTCGGATTGCCGATGGTGGCCAGGAAATCATTCGAGGTGAACCGGGTGTGCAATTCCCCGTCCATCCGCCCCTTCTCACGCAAAATCCACTGCCTCGCGTAGAGCGAAAGCACCGCGTCCCCGATCCACGCCTTCTGGCGGCTGGTGGCCTGATCCATCATCGCCGCCCTCTACGGCAAAAAGAGCCGCTCCGCAATGCTCCGTTCACTCCACCGGAGCCGGAGACCAACGGTAAACCCCGTCAAACCAAGCCGGGGCGGTGTGCGGACCGGCGTTCTCGGTTTGCACCACCAAAAAATGAGGAAACTTCCGGAAGCTGATCTTCATCGGCGACACGCCTTCCGGGAGACCGGCGCTCTCCTGCACGAACACAGCGGTGCGCTGGCTACCCCCCTGTTTGGCGAGTCCTGCAACGGGAATCCGTCCGGCAAACTCCGCCGTTTGCGGGTCCTCGCCGCGGCCGCGCGCGCAACCCAGGGCAAAGCTGAGGGCCCCACCGGTGACTTCACGCAAACTCACGTGCCCCCCGAACCCATCGTCATATTCCCCGGCCCAGCCGTCGATGGCCGGTTGCTCAAAGCCGCCGTAGGCGATCAATCCCCAACCCATCCCGGTGGCTTCTAACAGGGCCAACCAGTAATCCAAGTGGGGCTCGAGAACCCGCGCTTCCGCCGGAGACACAAAACCGGCTGCCGGAAACACCAGTTCGGCCCAATCCGCCCGCAAAATCGGCCACCGCGCCTCCCATTCCCCGGCCACGCGCCGGTTCGCGCCGGGCCAACTCCGGGGAGCGACGCGCAACAGCTCTTGCAACGCCGCTGACACCGTCTTGAACTGCTTCTTGGAAAGGGCCAACGCCTTGTCGGCCGTGATGCGCCCGTAAACACCGTTGATCCCGGCATCCTGCGGCTCGCTCTCCCCCTCGGCGAACCGGATTTCCAGTTTCGATCCGTTGGCGCTCTCCAACCCGCTGAAGAGCGTGCCGAGCTCCCCGCCTTCCCCGACCACCTGACTGAAAGTGAGCATCGTTGTCCCCCTCTCCTTTTTCCCGTCCCCGGCGGGTTGATCCTCGCTTCGGCTCCCCCTCCCCGCCCATCGGAAAAACGAACCACCGGAGGAGGCGAACACCACGACCTCAATCAATCCCGGGGCGGTCTCCCGAACGCAGACCTGTCGCCCACTGATTTCGTCCAGGTAATCCCACCGATGCACCGGCACCGGGGCCGGTTCCGGTTTGAGCTGCGCGGCCTGCTCCCGGCTGGCCGGGGCCAGTCGGCTCAGGAGAACCGGGAGCGGCTTGCCGTCCAGAATCAGATTCACCCGGTCTCCGCTCACCCCGGCAAACCCGGCCCGCAGCTTGTGTCCCTCCACACTGACCCAGCGCGGTTCTGCAGCCAGGGCTGCCAGGCAAAACCAACCAGAAACCAAAAGGGAGACGAACCGGATTTTCATGGGATCAAGTCCCGAGCATTCTCCACCTCCAGCCTCCTCTTGGCAATCCCGTCCTCTCGGTTGCACCCGGTCCCCGACCCGTGCAAGGTGGGAGCCGACGAATGGAAAATCTCTTCTACTCCGGGTTCGACACGGAATCACTGGATCCCCGTCCGCAGCGACTCCAGGAATACCGCAGCCCGTTCCAAATCGACCGGGACCGGATCATCCATTCTTCCGCCTTCCGAGCCCTGCAGAGCAAGACGCAGGTCTTTCTCTCCGGGGAATACGATTTTTACCGCACCCGGCTGACGCATTCGATGGAGGTGGCCCAAATCGGCCGGTCCATCTGCGCCTTTCTGAACTCCCGGTCCAGCTTGCTCCACCCCGAGTTCAGTCTCGACCCCGACCTCGTCGAGGCGGCTTGCCTGGCGCACGACCTGGGACATCCCCCATACGGCCACCGCGGCGAGCGCACCCTGAACCGCCTCATGCGCCCCTGGGGCGGGTTCGAGGGCAACGCGCAAACGCTGCGGCTCCTCACCGAAACGATCTTCGAATACGGCGGCATGAACCCCAGCCGAGGACTCCTCGACGGCATCCTCAAATACAAAACCCTCCGCGCCGAGCTGAGCAATCCGGAGCGCCACTTCATCTACAACGATCAGGACCGGTATCTCGACTTCGTCCTGGCCGGACGCGATTTTCCCGCCGGCTTCACCCCGGGCAAGGCGCGCAACGGCTTCCGCTCCATCGAATGCCAGATCATGGACTGGGCGGACGATACCGCGTATTCCCTGCACGACATCATCGACGGCATCCAGGCCGCCTTCATCACCCAGGACCGCTTGGAACGCTGGGCCGCCGCCCAACCAGACCAGGACACCGTCGCCCCAGTCGTCGCCATGATCATCAAAAACATCCGCGAACAGAAACTGGAATCCCGCGCCGGGCGCCGCATCGGAGATTTCATCACCGCCTGCTCCCTCGTCGAGGATCCGGGATTCATGAGCCCCACCACCAACCGGCATCGCTTCCGCCTGCGCATCGACGACGCCATCCAAACCGAGTGCCAGGTTTACAAGCGCATCGCCACCTCCCTCGTCTACGGTTCCCACCAGTTGCAACAGCTCGATCACCGCGCCGACTTCATTCTCTCCCGCCTGTTCGATGCCCTGGCGGAGACCTACATCGAACCCTCACAACCCGGCGGTGATCACATGCCCATCGTGCCGCCCGCCCTGGAACAACGCATTTGGAACGCTGGAAACGAGACCGCCCGCGCCCGCCTCATCTGCGATCACCTCGCCAGCCTCACCGATGTCTCCGCGACCCGCACTTACAAGCGTCTCTTCGACGCCAACTTCGGCTCCATCACCGATCTGGTTTGACATGACCCTGACCGAGAAACAGGCCCGACTCATCGAGGATTACTCACTGATCGAGAATCCTCTCGAACGATTCTCCGCCCTCGTGGAGCACTTCCGCAAGCTCCCTCCCCTCCCCGAACCGGAACAGACCGAGGAAAACCTGGTCCGGGGCTGCGTCTCCCGCGTCTGGGTGTCCGGTTCCTGCGGGAACGGCATCTGTCACTTCCACTCGGAAGCTGACTCCCCCATCCTCCAGGGCGTGGTCCGCCTCCTCACCGATTTCTACAGCGGCGCCACGCCCCGCGAAATCATCGATTGCGAACCGGACTTTCTCGACGCGCTCCGCCTCACCGATCAACTCACGCCCACCCGGCGCAACGGACTGCGCCACGTCCGCCAGCGCATCCTCGATCTCGTCGCAAAGGAACCCGGAACCGCATGAACGTCCACCAGATCCAACACCCGCTGATTTCCAATCACCTTTCCCGTCTCCGGGACGCCGCCACGCCGTCGAGCGAGTTCCGCACCCACCTGCAGGCGATCGGGCGCCTGATGGTCTACGAGATCACCAGGGACCTTCCGTTGGTCGAACGGCCCGTGACCACCCCGCTCGAGGAAACCCGCGGCTGGTATCTGGAAAAGCCCATCGTCGTCGTCCCCATCCTGCGGGCCGGGCTTGGCATGGTCGAGGGCATCCAACAACTCCTCCCGTCCGCGCACGTCGGCCACATCGGCCTCGCCCGCAACGAAACGACTCTGCGCCCGGAGAGTTATTACTGCAAGCTCCCCGCCATCCTTCCGGAGGCGGAAGTCCTCCTCGTCGATCCCATGCTGGCCACTGGAAACAGCAGCGCCGAAGCCGCCCGGCAGATCCTGGCCGAAGGCGCCCGCTCCATCCGCCTCGTCTGCCTCGTCAGCGCGCCCGAGGGCATCGCCAGATTCCACGAGGCCCATCCCCGCATCCCCATCTACACCGCCGCCATCGACCGCGGCCTCAACGACCGCGGCTACATCGTTCCCGGTTTGGGCGATGCCGGAGACCGTTACTTTGGCACCTTGTGAGAACTGTCTTTCATCGCGAGGATCTTGAGCCCTGTCCTTTCCTGCCCCTGCCGGAACATCCGATGACGGCGGCGGTGATGAAGCGGCACGGGGAGAACCGCGGACCGGACTTTTACCTGGGTGCCCTGACCTGCGCCCAATCCCTCTGGTTGCAGGGGCTGCCGGCTCAGGCGATTCTGCAACTCGACCGCGCCCTTGCCGCCGACCTGTCAGCGGAAGCGGACATTTTGTCCGTCCATCCCCTGCCTTACGCACCCATGGCCTGGCTGCTGCGCCATCGCCGCCCTGACCAATTCATCGGCAACCCGCGCCGCCACTTTCAACACCTCGCCACCCGCCTCACCGGTCCCCGGGCGGAAGTCCGGTGCTGGCGCGCCTGGGCCTGTTGGTGGATGTCCCGGATCATCGATCCCACGCTGCCTGCGGACGAGGAACAACTGGCGCAGGAGAGCATCACCGAACCCACCCTGACGGAGATCGAGAGCAGCCTCAACCGCTTCGGGCATGCCGGAGAGGTCGCGCTGTGGAGGCGCGTGATTTCCGAACTCAGAACCAAATGAAGATTTTGCGAGAGCAGATCACCCGCCGGCTCCTCCGGGCCTGGGCCGTGATCACCCTGCTGGCGAATCTCTTCGTCCTCTGGGAACTCCCGATCCGGCTCATGACCGGTTATCGGCCGGAGGGCGCCTGGTCGACCCTCATCCTGACCGCGGCCGGAATTCTCCTGACCGATGCACTTTCCAATCTGATGCGGTTCCGGAGGCGGCGGGAAGTGTGGCAGGATTTGATCACCTCCGTGCCGTTTGATCTCCTGATCCCCACCGGCCTGGGACTGCCCTGGAACCTTCTCCGTTGCACCCGCCTGTCCCGCATCACCGAAGCCATCCATTTTCAACGGACACTCGGTCATTGGCAGGGGCGGGGTCATCTCCCGCTGGCCGTGGGCCGACTGATGCGGCTCGTCTTCTGGATCTTCCTGGCAGACCACTTCATCGCCATCGGCTGGATGGCCCTGGATGGCACGGCGGGATTCATGCCGGCGCAACCGTCCTTTGCCGAACCGTTCTCCCGGTATCTCACGGCGCTTTACTGGTCCACCGCCACGCTGGCAACGGTCGGCTACGGGGACATCACCGCGCGAACCGACCCGCAACGCCTCTACGCCATTCTGGTGATGCTCTCCGGAGTCGGCCTCTTCGGCTACGTGATCGGAGACATCGTCAACCTCGTGGCCAACCTGGACCAAGCCGGAGCGGAACACCGCCGCCGCCTGACCCGGCTGGATGGCTTCATGCGTTCCCGCCGCTTCCCGCGTCCCCTCCGGGAAAAAGTGCACGCGTATTACGATTACATCTGGGAGCAAAAGACCGGTCCACGCCACGAAGCCGCGTTTGAAGCTCTGCCCGAAAGCCTCCGCACCGAAATCTCGCTGGCCTTGCATCGGCGCGGTTTGGAACGGGTGCCGCTCTTCCAGGGCCTCGGCGAAGACTTTCAGCGCGAGATCGTCCAGCTCCTGGAACCCCGCATTTTCATGCCGAACGATGTCATTTTCCGCGAGGGAGATCCCGGTGACGCCCTCTATTTCGTAAGCAGCGGAGCGGTCGAGGTTTACAGCGAGTCCGATCCATCCATCGAATCCATCTGGCTGGAGGAAGGAGCGCATTTCGGAGAAATCGCCCTCACGGGCAAATCGGCCCGGACCCGATCGGTGCGCACCACGGGCTTTTGCGAACTCTACAAATTGAGCAAGGATGTCTTCGATCTCTTCCTCGCCAAGTATCCCGAATTCAAGGCGCACATCGAGGAGACCCTCCTCACCCGCAAATGATCCCTCTCCCTCCCGACCGCTCCCCCGAAACCGTGCAGGCTGAACTGCGCGCCGTCACCGAAGCCCTGGAACGCATCGCGGCGAACCGCGGGTTGCTCCACGAACTTCCTCTGGAGGACCGCGTCCGTCTGCTCTCCGCCGCCGGCGCCGTCTTCTGCCCGGACGTGGCGGACCGCCGCCGCCAAACCAAGGCCAAAATCAAACGCCGCAAGGCCGCCTCCGCCCGCAAGGACGAGGAAGTGCTCCACGAAACCGGCATCCGCGCCCTGCGCCGCCAGGCCGTCTTCACCACCCCCAACGTCTTTGCACCGCCCGGGTTCGTCCAGGAAGAGGTCGCCGATCCCGATTTCCGGGAAGTGGCTGAGCCGCTGAACTGCTACATCTGCAAGCAGGATTACTCCCGGGTTCACTTCTTCTATGATCAGCTTTGTCCCGCCTGCGCGGAACTGAACTACCGCAAACGCACGGAAACCGCCGACCTCCGCGGGCGCGTCGCTCTGCTGACTGGTGGCCGCGTCAAGATCGGTTATCAGGCCGGCATCAAGCTGCTCCGCGCCGGGGCCCATCTCATCGTGACCACCCGGTTCCCGCGCGATGCCGCGGTCCGCTTTGCCGGGGAGACCGATTTCGCGGACTGGAAAGATCGGCTGGAGATTTTCGGATTGGACCTGCGCCACACCCCAAGCGTGGAGGCCTTTTGCCAACACCTGCTGGGAACGCGGACGCGGCTCGATTTCATTGTGAACAACGCCTGCCAAACGGTGCGCCGTCCGCCGGATTTTTATCTGCACATGATGGAGCGGGAAACGGGCGGCTTGGCGGAACTGCCGGAACCCGCGCGCGCCCTGCTCGGCGCCTACGAAGGTCTCCGCGGTTATTCCCTGCTCGCGGAGGGCCAAGCCCCGGACTTGGCCGGCCTGACCGAAGCGGCCAAGCTCTCCCAAGCGGCGCTGCTCCCGGAAGAACTCATGGCCCGTCCCAATCTCTTTCCGGAAGGCCGGCTCGACCAGGACCTGCAACAGATCGACCTCCGCGATCGCAACTCCTGGAGGCTCACCTTGTCGGAAGTGCCCACGGTGGAACTTCTCGAAACCCAACTGGTCAACGCGGTGGCCCCGTTCCTCCTCAACGCCCGCCTCAAACCGCTCCTCCTGGCCACGCCGGAACGGGACAAACACATCGTCAACGTCTCCGCCGTGGAGGGCCAGTTTTACCGCCGCTTCAAGACCACCCGGCACCCGCACACCAACATGGCCAAGGCGGCATTGAACATGATGACGCGCACCTCGGCGGCCGATTATCACGCGGACGGAATCCACATGAACAGCGTGGATACCGGCTGGGTCAGCGATGAGGACCCGGTCCAGATCGCCCAACGCAAACAGGCCGAACACGGTTTTCATCCTCCGCTCGACATCGTCGACGGCGCCGCCCGGATCGTGGACCCGATTCTCTCCGGGATCAACACCGGGACTCACCTCTGGGGCAAGTTCCTCAAGGACTACGTGCCCACCGATTGGTGACGAGGTGGTCCGGGCGCGAAAGCCCTCAGGCGAGGATGCCCTTCACCACGTGTCCATGCACATCGGTCAGGCGAAAATCCCGTCCTTGGAACCGGTAGGTCAACTTCTCGTGATCAAAGCCGAGCAGGTGCAGGAACGTGGCGTTGAGGTCGTGCACGGGCACGGGATCCCGCACGACGTTGAAACCGAGTTCATCGGTCTCGCCGTGAACGTGCCCCTTCTTCAGCCCCGCCCCAGCCAGCCAGTAGCTGAAACACCGATTGTGGTGATCACGGCCGTCATTGCCGCCCTGGACCATCGGGGTGCGGCCAAACTCGCCGCCCCAGATGACGAGGGTGTCTTCGAGCAGACCGCGTTGCTTGAGATCCTTCACCAGAGCGGCGCTGGCCTGATCGGTCGTCTCACAGTTCTTCTTGATCTCCTTGGTGAGATTGCCGTGCTGGTCCCAGGCCTCGTGAAACAGCTGCACAAACCGCACGCCGCGCTCGATCAAACGGCGCGCCAGCAGACAGTTGCGGGCATAAGTGGCCTCTTTCACGTCCTTGATGCCATACAAGTCGAGGACCGACTGCGGCTCCTTAGAGAGGTCCATCAACTCCGGCGCGCTGGTCTGCAAACGATACGCCATCTCATAACTCGCGATGCGCGCCGCGATCTCGGGGTCGCCCGCAGTCCCCAACGCCGACTGGTTCAGCTGGGTCAAGGCATCGAGCGAGGAACGCTGCGCCCGAGCATCGATTCCCTTCGGATTGGAGAGATACAGCACCGGGTCCCCCCCGCTGCGGAAAGGCACCCCGCCATACGAGGTCGGCAAAAAACCGCAACCGTAATTGCTCGCGCCGCCACTGGTGCCCTTCGCGCTCGTCAACACCACGTAACCCGGCAGGTCTTCACCTTCGCTGCCCAGACCGTAGAGCGTCCAGGCACCAAAACTTGGCCGACCGAACTGCTGGGAACCCGTGTTCATGAAAATCTGCGCCGGCGCATGATTCACCGCGTCGGTCTGCATCGAGCGGATCAAACAAAGATCATCCGCCAGTCCGGCCGTGTGCGGCAACAGCTCGCTGAACTCGATGCCGCTCTTCCCGTGCCTGGAGAACTTGTATTTGGATCCGAGAAGGGCGGAATTCGGCTTGATGAAGGCGGCGCGGTAGCCCTTCAACAATTCCGGCGGCGGCAGTTGGCCATTCCGTTTGGTCAGCTCCGGTTTTGGATCGAATAGCTCGAGATGGCTCGGCGCTCCCGCGTTGAACATGTAGATGACGCGCTTCGCTTTCCCCGGAAAATGCGGACCTGCAGGCCCCGGGTCGCGGGTCGCGGCGGCCGCTTCCCGGGTCAGCAAGGCGTTCGCCGCGATGCCCCCAAGACCAATCCCGCACTCGCGCAGAAACCAGCGCCGCTTGAGGGCCACAGCCCGCTCGGTCATCGGATCGGAAGAATTCATGCTCATGGTCAGTCAGGATTTTGTCATGGTCTCATCGAGGTTCAACAACACCCGACTCACCAGCGTCCAGGCGGCGAGATCGTTCGGCGTGGCGTCGGCGGGAAGTTCCTCGGGTTTCGTCAGGGAGGAAAAGGCGATGAGCCCCGCCTTGAGTTCCCCCTGGCGGAGCCGGACCCGGTTGCCCTCAAGCAATTTCAAGACGGTCTGCAGTTCTCCCGGTTGAATGCCCCGCGCCGTGCAGAGCCGGTAGGCGTAGTCGGCGCGCGAGGCGTCGTCCAGGCCTCCTTCGCGCAGAATCCGCTGCGCCAACGCCTGCGCCGCCTCGACAAACACGGTTTCATTCAGGCTGGTGAGGGCCGAAAGCGGGGTGTTCGAGCGCGGCCGTCGGGCGCAGGCAAAATCGCCATTCGGCGCATCGAAGCTGCTCATCACCGGGTCCGGCATGGAGCGCTTGCGGAAGACATACAGGGCACGGCGATAGCGCTCCGGCCCCGTGGGAACCTCCCAGTAAGTCGGTCGGAAATAGTTGTAGTCCAGCATGCTTTGGGGCACGGGCGGAAAAATGCTCGGCCCGCCGATCTTCTGATGCAGCAAGCCTGCCACGCTCAACGCACTGTCCCGCACCACCTCGGCTTCCAGGCGGAACCGCGGTCCTCGCGCCAGGGTCCAGTTCCGCGGATCGCGCTCCAGCAGCTCCGGGGTCGCCTTGGACGACTGCTGATACGTGGCACTGGTGAGAACGGTCGTGATGAGATGCTTGTGGCTCCAGCCATGCTCCATGAAGTCCACCGCCAGCCAGTCGAGCAGATCCAGATGCTCCGGCACGGAGGCTCGGGTCCCGAAATCTTCCGAGGTCTCCACGATTCCACTGCCAAACACCGCCTGCCAAACCCGGTTCACCGCGACGCGGGCGGTCAGCGCCGAACGCTCGTCCGCCAGCCAACGCGCAAAGGCCAACCGATCCTTTTTGCCGGACGCTTCCAGCGGATGCAGGGCGGCCGGAGTGTGCGGCTCAATCACCTGCTTCGGCCGGTCCCAGGCCCCGCGGTCGAGGAGTTTGGTGGGACGAATCTGTTCCCCGGTGCGCTCCGCCAAGTGCAACACCGACGTCGGTGCGGAGGGAAACTGCATCCACTGGGCGGCGATCTGCTCGTTGATCGCTTTCGCCTCCGGCGCCGTCTTGCGCCACGCAGTGAAGAGCGCCTGCTGCTGCTCCGGCGTCCGTTCCCCGGGAGCCAACTGCATCGCCCTGAGAGCGGCAAAATCCACCGGCTGGGCTTTCGGATCCGCGTCGGTGGTGGTGCTAATGCGGCAACGACCCAGCATGGTGTTGTCTCGGCCGTTCCCACTGCCCCCGTGCAGATACCGCAACAACACTTTGAGCTTGGTGCCGGAAGGCAAATCCAGCGGCTTCTCAAACTGCACCACCGCGACCGATTCCTGATTTCGCAGACCCGGCCCCCGATCCGCGCGCCAGGCGGTCTGATCATCCCCATCGATCAAGTAGGCCACCGGACCTCGCGTCCGCTTCTGTTCCTTGTCGAAATCCGCTTTCCACTCCTCCTCCAACCGCCCGTCCGGTTCCGAAAAATCCGCCGTCGGCTTGATCAGCTTCACCGGCTCCGATTTGTCTGAGCCGGGCGCCTCGACACTGACCACCAACTCCGTCACCGCCCAGGTGCCATACCGGCTGCGCCCGGGACCGTTGAACGGCAAATCCCCGTGCGTCAAAGCTTCCAGACGCAGTCCCGTGACCCCTTTCAGGTCTGCCTCGAAAACGGCGTAAATATCCCCACGCGTCGAAGGATGACCTTGCGTGAGAATCGAGAGATCCGAATCCAGCGTCGGGTGATTCAACCCGCTGGTGCTCCCCAGCTCCGTCGCCTTGAGCGGCGTCCAATCCGCTTCTTTCGCCTTCACGGATGCTTCCCAAGCCGCCAATTCCTGCGCCCATTGCGGACGCTGTTTTTTCAGGGACGTCTCGGCGGCCGCCACCGTTCCCAGGATCCGGTCCACCACCTTCCGCTGCTCCTCCGTAAAGACCCACGACTGCGCCTCGTAGGCATTGTTGAAAAAGGCGAACACCCCAAAGTATTCGTCGTGGGTGATCGGATCGAACTTGTGCGTGTGGCACTGGGCGCATTGCAGACTCAGACCGAGCGCCGCCTTGCCGATGCAATCCATCCGATCAAACATCTCGTCCATCCGAAACTGTTCCGGAACAATCGCCCCCTCCTCGTTCACCATGCTGTTGCGCAGGAAACCCGTGGCCACGATCTGATCTTGCGTCGCTCCAGGCAGCAGATCCCCGGCCAACTGCTCGATGAGAAACTGGTCATACGGCATGTCCCGGTTGAAGGCGTTGATCACCCAGTCACGCCACGCCCACTGCTCCCGCGGCAGATCCTTCTCGTAACCGTTGCTGTCCGAATACCGCGCCACGTCCAGCCAGTGCCGCGCCCATTTCTCCCCAAAATGCGGCGATTTCATCAACTTCCCGATCAAGGACCGGACCGCCCCATCCGCGTCCGCCACCGCGGCTTGCTCAAACTCCCTGACCTCGGCTGGCGACGGCGGAAAACCGACCAAGTCGAGATGCAACCGACGGCACAACGGCGCTGCCTCCGCTCGCGGCGAGGGGTTTCGATTCATCGCCTGCAATTTCTCCCGGACGAACGCGTCCACCGGATGTTCACCCGCTTTCACCGCTCCCTTGCGCGGCTCCTCGAACGCCCAATGCTTCGCGTAATCCGCCCCCTCCGCAATCCAGCGCTTCAGGATTTCCACCTGGGCCAGGCTTACCGGCTTCTTTTCACGCGGCGGCGGCATCACCTCGTCGGCATGAGAAGAAAGAACCCGAGCCACGATCGCGCTCGACTCCGGCTTTCCGGGATGAATCGCCGCCTCGCCAGACTCCCCACCCTTCAGCGCCGCCTCCCGAAGATCGAGGCGCAATCGCCCTTTGCGCCCATTTTCATCGCTCCCGTGACACTGAAAACAGTGCTCAGACAGAATCGGTCGCACCTCGCGGTTGAAATCGACCTTGAGAGGAACAGTGGTCCCCGCGACGAGCCGCAACGGAACGGCGATGAACAGAACGGACACGCGGAAAGCGTTCATGGGCAAATCAAGTTGGCTTCGCTGAACCGGTCAAGCGTTTTGGGTTTCAAAATCCGTATTTTCCGTAATCTTGAAATAGTTTGAACCCAAGATCATCCCCTCCACGCCCATTTTCCCGCAACCTTTTCGGGAAAATGGTGTAATGCCTCCGCCGACCAAGGTTTTCTTTGTCCCACTCTCCATGCGTTCCCGCAGGCAAATCCTTGTCCCCTGGGTTCTCACCCTGCTCTGCTCCGGACCTCTCCACGGAGCCATCAATTTCACGCGCGACGTCCGGCCGATCTTTGAAGCGCGCTGCCTGGATTGCCATGACACCGCAACGCTCAAAGGCGGCGTCGGGCTGGAAACTTTCCACCACGCCCAGCGCCCCACCGATGCCGGTGAGCCGCTCTTTGTCCCAGGCGATCCCGGACACTCCTTGATCCTCCGCGTGGTGAAAGAGGCGGACCAGAAAAAGCGGATGCCCCCCAAGGGTCCGGCCCTTGCCCCCGCCGAGATCGAAACCCTGAGCCAATGGATCCGGGAAGGTGCGCCGTGGCCCGACGACGGTTGGCGCCCGCCCCGACACTGGTCCCAAATCCCGCCGGTGAAGGCGCCCCTGCCCGCGGCCGGTGCCTCGATCCCCCCCGACCGCGAGGCCAACGAGATCGATGCCTTCATCGCCGCCGAACTGGCACCGAGCGGACTCCAACTCAACCCGGAGGCGGACCCGGCCAAGCTGCTTCGCCGCATCCACCTCGACCTCACCGGCCTGCCTCCGACGGTGGCCGAAGCCGATGCCTTTCTCGCCGATCCATCGCACGCCAATTACGTCCGAATCGTCGACTCGCTCCTCGCCTCGCCGCACTTTGGCGAAAAGTGGGCCGTGCCATGGCTCGACCTGGCCCGTTACGCCGACTCCGAGGGGTATCAGCGCGATGCCCCGCGCTCGATGTGGCCCTGGCGCGACTGGGTCATTGCCGCCCTGAATGCGGATCTTCCGTTTGATCGGTTCAGCATTGAACAATTGGCGGGCGATCTTCTCCCGGGCGCGACCGAGGCCCAGAAAGTGGCAACCGGTTTTCACTGCAACACCCCGCTGAATCTCGAGGCGGGAACGGATCCGGAGGAGGACCGCTACAAACGCATCGTCGACCGCGTCAACACCACCGGGACGATCTGGCTCGGCAGCACCATCGGCTGCGCCCAATGCCACAATCACAAGTATGACCCGGTCACCACCAGGGAATACTACGAACTCTTCGCCTTTTTCAACCAGACGCCGCCGGAATCGCGACAACAGGGAACAGCCATGGGCATGGCGGCGATGGTCCCAATCGGGGCCACGATCCAGGTCACAAGGACCCCCAACGACATCGCCGCCGAACGGCGGGCCCACGCGGAATTCGACTCGGCCATGACCGAAATCCGGACCCAACTCTTCCACAACGCCCGCGGCCCGGTCCCGGAGGACCTGCGGAAGATCTTGCAGCGCGGACCGGACATGACCCTGAGCCAATGCCGCACCCTGGCGACCAAGCTCGCCCCCAAAGACCGGGCCCTCAACCGACGCCTCGAGGAAGCCGAAATCATGGAGTCCCGCCTCCAGGAACAACTTCGGAAGGAAGTGCGGGTCATGGCCGACGGGGAAACTCCCCGACCCACCTTCGTGGCAAAACGCGGTGATTTCCTCGCGCGCGGCGAAGAGGTCCGGCCCGCGACACCGGCCTCGCTCCATCCCTTCTCCCCCCAGCTTCCCCGCAACCGCCTCGGCCTGGCCAAATGGCTTGTCGATCCCGCCAATCCACGGGTCGGCCGGGCCCATGTCAATCGGCTCTGGATCGAGCTGTTCGGCCAGGGACTCGTCAACACCCCCGAGGATTTCGGAACTCAGGGGGAAAAGCCCAGCCATCCCGAACTGCTCGACTGGCTCGCCGCGACCTTCGTCTCCGATGACGGCTGGTCCACCAAACGCGCCATCCGGCGCATCGTGCTCTCCGCAACCTATCGACAATCCGTTGCCGCAAACGAAAAAGCCACCGCCATCGATCCCCGCAACCGGCTCCTCTGGCGGCACCCGGGCCACCGACTCAGCGCCGAGGGAATCCGCGATCAAGCGCTCGCCATCAGCGGATTGCTCGATCGTCAACTCTTCGGGGTGTCGGTCCGGCCCTACCAACCGCCGACCTTCTGGCGCAAAGCCGCCGGGGCCTCGGAAACCCTCTATCTTCCCTCGCAAGGTTCCGACGGCCATCGCCGCGGAATCTACACTCTGTGGCGACGCAATGCCCATTATCCCAGCTTCGCGAACTTCGATGCACCCGACCGCAGCGCCTGCATCGTGAAACGCGATGTCTCCAACACCCCGCTCCAGGCACTCACCCTCTTGAATGATCCAGCCCACGTGGAGATGGCGGCGGCTTTCGGCAGGCGCATCGCCTCCCAGGGCGGGGCCAACACGGCAGAACGCATCCGGTGGGCTTTCCGCACCGCACTGACCCGCCAGCCCTCGGATCCGGAACAACGTCTCCTCCTCTCCGCCTATGAAACCGTTCGCATGGAATCTCAATCGGAGGAAGCGGCCTGGCGCGAGGTGGCCACGATTCTGTTGAACCTCCACGAGACCCTCAACCGCTCATGACCGCCCCCCATCTCCACCGGCGCCACTTTCTCTCCCGCACCGGAACCGGCCTGGGTTCGCTCGCGCTCGGAGCCCTCCTCCATCGCGATCTCCCGGCCGCGAACGCTCCAGCCTGGCGCGCCATCGCTCCCAAAGCCCGCAGCGTCATCTTCTTCCACATGACCGGCGCGCCCTCGCAACTCGATCTCTTCGACGAAAAACCGGTCCTGCGGACTTACGACCGCCAACTCGCGCCGGAATCACTCTTCGCGGGCAAGCGCTTCTCCTTTCTCCGCGGTCATCCCAAGCTGCTTGGATCGCCCTATCAGTTCCACCGACACGGTCGCAGCGGTCTGCCCCTCTCCGAATTGCTGCCGCAACTCGGCACGGTCGCGGACGAACTCTGCCTGGTGAAGTCCCTCCACACCACCGAGTTCAATCACGGCCCGGCCCAACTCTTCTTCCACACCGGCGTCAACCGCCAGGGCAACCCCTCGCTCGGCTCCTGGACCACCTACGGGCTCGGCAGCGATTCGGAAAACCTCCCCGCTTACGTCGTCTTCCTCTCCGGCAACACCCCGGGAGCCGGAGCCAGCCTCTGGAAGTCCGGCTTCTTGCCCAGTGTTCACCAGGGCGTGCAACTGCGCGGCGAAGGCGATCCCGTGCTCTTCCTCAACAACCCCGCGGATGTCACCCGGACAGAGCGCCGCCGCACCCTCGACCACATCGAGGCCCTAAACCGACAACACCTCGAGAGCGTCGGAGATCCGGAAATCATCACCCGCATCGAACAATACGAGATGGCTTTCCGCATGCAGGCCTCCGTCCCCGATCTCATCGATCTCTCCTCCGAGAATGCCGCCACCCGCCAACGCTACGGCAAAGGCGAGTTTGCCACCCAGTGCCTCCACGCCCGCCGCCTCGTCGAGCGCGGCGTCCGCTTCGTCGAACTCTTCCACGGCGACTGGGATACCCACGCAAGCCAGAAAGACCGCCTCTCCGCTCTCACCAAGGAAGTCGATCAACCGATCGCCGCCCTCATCGCCGATCTCAGACAGCGCGGACTGCTCGACCAAACCCTCGTCGTCTGGGGGGCCGAGTTCGGGCGCACCCCCATGCTCCAAGGCGACGAATCCCCCGGCAAATGCGGGCGCGATCACCAGAAAGATGCCTTCTCCGTCTGGCTGGCCGGCGGCGGAGTCCAGGGAGGAATCAGCCACGGCACCACCACGGAACTGGGCAATGCAGTCGCGGAAAACCCGGTCCAGGTCCGGGATCTCCACGCGACCCTGATGCATCTGTTGGGCATCGACCACAAAACGCTCACCTACCGCTACCAGGGCTTCGACCAACGCCTCACCGGAGTTGAAGAGGCGCGGGTGATCCGGGAACTTTTGAGCTGAACGAGGAGACTCGCGGATTACGCAACCTGCTCCTCCCGGTCCTGAAGCAGTTTCTTGAGGTGCTCCAGTCCGTAACGATAACGGGAGGCCACGGTGTTCGGGGATTCCCCCAACTGACTCGCGATCTGGGCGAAGGTGAGTCCACCCCAAATTTTCAAAGCGATCACCTCCCGGTGTTTCTCCGGAATCCGCGCCAGTGCCTCCTGAACCGACTTGGCGAACAACTCGTTGTCACCGTCGAACTCAAACAACGCCTCTTCCGTGTCCGGCTGTTCCCCGGCCACAACGTGCTCGCGCTCTTCCCGACGCGTGGCGGAACGGGCCCGATCAATGGCGCAACGCCGAATATTCGTGTAGACGAGACTCGATGTTTCCTCAGTGATCCGGCCCTGACAGGTTTTCCAGGTCTTGACCAGCGCATCCTGCAGCACATCCTCCGCATCCGCCTGAGACCGCGTCTGCTGGCGGGCATAGAAAAGCCATTTGGCGCCGTTCGCCTCAAGCCAATCTTGCCATTCCCGACGGTTGCTCATTGCATTTCGCGTTGCCGGATCCCTCTCGACAATGTAAAACGATTTCCCCGTCATGTTGCGAAAATCTGTCCGGTTTTTTCCTCCGCCTGGAATCGGGTGGATCCCGGCGTCTTTGGCGGAGCTTCCTCACATTGAGACGGGAGCCGACGCCGAAACCTTCGAAGGATCTTTCCGCCAAGTCCTGACAGTCAAGCGACCCAAATTATCGATTTCTCCTTTGCGCCGGGCCGTCTCCTCACGGGCCGGCGACCCGCGTTTGCTTCAAATAGAGGGGATCCCGGGTCCGTCTAGAAAGTGCCGCCGCTGGAGCATTGGCTTTTTCTACGGGCTTCTCCGACCAAAGGTTTACGTAGTCTGATAATTGACATTTCAGAATTTTATCCTGCCTTTATGCTCATGCATTCCCCCCGCCTCATCGCGATCTTTCTAGCGGTCGCCGCCCCCGCCCTTCTGGCGCAACCGCCCGCCGTCCCGGTGGAATCTTCCCGCGAGTTGCACGGAACTCCACTGAAGATCAAGCAGGTTGAACCAAAGCGCCTGCACGTCGATGAAAGCTGCTCCGGCCGTCTCCAAACCGGCAAACCAGAGTTCTCAAAACCCGAGGGTCGCGAAACCGTAAGGCTTCCTCTGACCAATCTGACCACCGCGCCTCTCACCATCCGCGTGGCCACTTGCTTCATCCTTTCCGATGGCGAAGTCGTCCCCAATCCTTACGAAGACGTCAAGGGCGGCTTCGAGGGCATGAGCCGCGGCTTCCTCGGAGTTCTTTCCCTGGGCGCTTCGGAAATGGCCATCGTCAACGAAACCTCGGACGCCACCATCGTCACCACCCATACGCTCCCACCCAGCCGCGCCGTCATCGTGGAACACCAACTCCCCTTCGCCAGCGAATCCGTCGTCGGCTCACGCTCCCGCGTCTGCGTCGTCACCGAGACCGTGGACGCCAATCACGCCAAGGAAGTCCGCCGCATCATCAAAGAGCAATACTGGAAAGTGCGCGACAGCTACTTCGACGAACGACTCGCCGAAACCAAGCGTTGGGAAGATCTCCGCAACCGGCTCGACAAGGAACGCGCCTCGTTGGAACCCCTCAGCGACGCCTATCACGAGGCCATGGATGCCTATTGGCGAGCCCACCAATCCCATCAGGAAATTCTGGCCTCCCTTGAGCAAAAATTTCTCAATTTTGCCCGTTCTCAGGAGCAATCTCTCCGCAGCGCGCTGAGCCCGGAAACGCCCTGACCTGAGCCGCACCAGCGTGCGTCGATTTCGGGAAAAAACCAGCACCAGGAGATCTATCGGCTTAATTAGTTAAGAAAAATTAACAATAAATATTTGCATTATATATTTATATCTTCAATAATTGGAACCCAAGCCCTTATCGGCTCGTCAACCAAACTCTGAAGAACCCAACATGATCAAGACTCGTCTCATCGCATCTCTCGCTGCCCTGGTGGCTGCCTCGGCAGTTGCCGGTCCCGCCATCGAAGATCCAGCTTGCACGGTCCCTTTCACCGGGGAACTCTCCGTTGGATACGAGACCAACTACATCTTCCGCGGTGTCAACCTCGGTGAGGATTCCCCTTGGGCCAGCATCGGGCTCAATTTGCCCCTCAACGAAAAACTCAGTCTCGATGTCGGCACTTGGTATATCAATTCCACCAACAACCCCGACAACTTTGACGAACTCGACACCTACGCGTTCCTCAACTTCTCGGTGCTCGGCCTCGACGCCTCGTTCGGCGGGACTTGGTATCAGTTTCCGGAGCCGGGTGGAAACACCGGGGAACTCTCCCTGGGTCTGAGCAAGGACCTCAAAATCTTCGAACTGGGCGGCTTCACGGCCTTTGACATGGGAGACGTCGGTGGCTGGTATTTTGAAACCCGCGCCCTCCGCACCCTCGCCCTGACGGATTGCCTGGACCTCAATCTCGGCAGCGGAATCAGCTTCACCCAAGATTACAGCTTCCGCACCCCCTACCTGGGCGCAGATGGCTGGAACCACGCCTACGTCCGGCTCGGTCTCGGCTGGCACATGACGGAATCGGCCACCCTGAACACCTACATTGGCGGCAATTTCGCCCTCAATGCACTGGAGACGATCGACGATGCAAATCGCCTCCACGGCGGGGCCAGCGTTTCCGTCGCGTTCTGAGAGACCGTCTCAAGGCAGTCTCGAACAATCAAATTCCCAAACCAAGGCCGTCCTCTCCGGGGGACGGCCTTTCGCTTTCCCAGGCCCGGGGCTCTCCCGCTTCACTCATCAAAATAGAGAATGCGGCCGCAATTTTCGCAGTGAGTGACCTCCTGCTCCGCCTTGGCCTTGAGCACGGTCGAGGTGGTGACCTTCATGTGACAGCCCTTGCACTGTCCGGCCAAAAGGGCCACCAGCGCCGCCCCCTGCTTGGCCTTGAACAACCGATCATAAATGGCCAGGAGCTGGGCCTCGACCTTTGCTGTGAACGCGTTCCGTTCCCCGATCAACTCCGTGATCTGCCCCTCGTCGTTGCGACGGCGTTCCTCCAACTGCCGCAACTCGGCATCGACCAGTTCCTGGGTGCGGCGCAAGGCCGATTCCGCCGCCGTCAGAGCAGCGCGCAATTGCTCGGACTTCTCCATCAATCCCAATTCCTCATCCTCGAGCCGCCCGATGTCCCCGAGGTAACGCTCCACCTCATTTCCCAACGCTTGGTATTCCTCGTTTTTCTTGGTCTCAAACTGCTGGGTGCGCAGCCGTTGCAACGTGTTGCGACGGGTTTGGATATCCAGCTCCAACCGCTTCACGAGCACTTCGTTGGCTTGCAGCGCCTCCTTGGCCTTGGCCACCGCCGTCTGATCCCCGTGCAGCCGGGTCTTGGCCAGATCGATCATCCGCGGCATGTTGGCGATGTCCTTGCGCAACGCGAGAATCCGAAGGTCTCGATCTTGAACAATCAGCAGGGTTTCCAAGTCAGGCAGCATGATTCAGTAGAGTTCAACGGGAGACCGGGCTCCATCTTCAACGCTGCGAATGGCGGCCCGCTCTTCCCCCAGGGTCGCCACGCGCAAATTCCAGATCTCCCGGTTGATCGCCTCAAAACTTTCCATCGACCACGCCTTCGGCGGAGCCATCTTGGACTTCAGCGCCTCCACGTGCAGCAGCGCATCGTCCAACAGTGGGTGAGGCATCGTGGCCAGGATTCCGTGCGCCTCCTCCACCATGTCCACCCGGTGACAAATCATGGCCATGTCGTTCCCGGCTTCAATCGCGTAGCGAATGGTGTCGGCAAAAGTCACTTCGTTCAGGATCGCACCCATGTCGAGATCATCGGTCATGACGAGCCCCTCATACCCGAGTTGATGCCGCAAAAAACGGAGGATCACATTCGGCGAAAGCGACCCCGGCCAACGGTGATCGTCAAAGCACGGGTAATAGGCGTGCCCCACCATGATGCTGTCCAAATCCGGCAGCATCGAACGGTAGGGCAGCAGGTCGTGCGCCTCCATCTCCGCCAGCGTCTTCTCGATCACCGGCAACGCATGATGGGGATCGACCCGCGCGGACGCATACCCGGGGAAGTGTTTGCCACAGGTCAGAATGCCCTCCCGTCGCAGGGCCGTGTTGAAAACCGTGACGTTGCCGATCACCTCGTCCGCCGTCGTCCCATAGGTGCGGCCCCGCAACGAATTGTCCGTGTCCCCGTTGCAGGAGATGTCCAACACCGGACAGAGATCCAGATTGAACCCGAAAAGTCGCAGCAGTTGCCCGGTGAGCTGACCATGTTTGCGGATCAGCGACAGATCTCCTTTCTCCCGGAGCTGCTGGGCGTTGGGCGGCTCCTCCCCAATCAGCCTCAACCGCGAGACCCGCCCCCCCTCCTGATCAATCGTGATGATCGGCTCAATCTGGCTCAGATCGCGCAAATCATCGATCAACTTCCTCAGCTGCCCGGGCGATTTGATGTTGCGCCCGAAAAGAATGAACGCACCAGGTTGCAATTTGCGAAACCGCGATGCCGTCTCTGGATCAAGTTCCGGTCCGGGAACTCCCGTCATCAACAACTGCCCCAAACGCTGGCTTTCCATCGCACGAAACCTTCCCTTAACCGACGGAGCCGCGGAAGACAAAACCTTTTTGGGAGTTCGGGATCACTGCCCGCCGCCTCCGGCCCGGAAATCATAACACAACAACCGCGGCGGCGTTCCATTCACCAAATCTTTCTGGTTCTGGACCACGTAAAGCAACCCCCGGCTCAGGGCGGGCAACGTCCAGCTCTGGGTCGCTGCAAACAAATCCGCCTGGCAAACGATCTTCCCGCCGGTCGGACTCAGATCGAGGAAGGCCAGCGTTCCCATCTCCCCCAGCGCCAGAAAACGTCCTTCCACCCGCAACAGCGATCCCCGAAAAAACCCCCATCCGTAGGTTCTCCCACCCAGCTCCTTCCGCCAGAAGAATTCCTCGCGCCACTTGCGCTCCCCGGTGGCGACATCCCAACAGTCCAGCCCCGCATCCGGCTCATTGCGGCCGGTGAATCCGTAGAGGTGCCCGTCCACCAACAACGGGGTCATGAAGTGCAGCTTCAACTCCGGCGCTTTCCACAGCGGCTTCGCCTTGCCATCATCCCCATATTCCAAAAGCACTCCCCCCTCCGTGTACGTCTCCGAAAGCATGACCCGGTTCCCTGACAATGCCAACGGACTCGAAGCGTTCACCGACTCGTATTTCGTCGAGCGCCAGGGAAACGCGTCTTCCAGCACGCCCGTTTTCGGATCAATCCGCAACAATCCACCCGTCGGCGGATCGCTGTCGCCCCCGGCAAACACCAACAGACTCGGTCTCCCATTCAGGTTGCTCACCAACGGCGAAGCGTAGCTTGCCGGCCACGGATGTTTGGTCTCCCAAACCGTCGCCCCGGAAGCGGCCTCAAACGCCCCCACCGCCACGCCCTTCGGCCCACCCAACGGCACAATCACCTTCCCCTCAAACATCAACGGCGTCGGACCGTGCCCGAAGAAAAAGGGGCCCGGCTCATAATCTTTCCCCAGGTCGCGCATCCAAACCTGTTTGCCACTGGCCAAGTCCAGACAATGCAACAGGCTGTTCGCTGAAAGGGTGAAGACTTTTCCATCGGCAATGACCGGACTGGCCCTCGGTCCCGTTCCATACCCATACCGATCTCGGTATTTGCACGGATAGGAAAACTGCCACTTCAATTCCCCCGTCTCCGCGTGCCGACACTCCACACGGTCGACGTCGTCCACGTTGTCGAAATGCACCAAGCGCTCCCCCTCGACGACCGGGCAGGTGTAACTGTCGCCCTTCTCCATCTCCCAAACCAGCGGCGGACCTTCGGGTCCAAAAGAGGACAAAAGCCCGGTCTCCGGAGAGGTGGCGTCATCCTTCGGCCCCAGAAAGCGCGGCCAGTTTGAACTCACCGCGGTCTTGGCCAAGGCTTTCGGCGCCCGGTGAACGGTCACTTTCCCCGGCTCCGCCACCGCAACCCCGGCCCAGAACAACAAAATTCCTGCGGAAACAACCCCTCGGTTCATGACCGTCACCCTAGCAGCACCCCCCCCGATTTGAAATCGGAGATTTCAGCTTCCAGATCCCGCCCCCTCCAATCCGCCGGAGCCCGGCCGAAGCATCCGCTGCATCCACACCACGTCGAGCCATCGACCAAACTTGAAGCCAACCTCCCGGAGATGCGCCACCTTCTCGAAACCGAGCTTGGCGTGCAGGGCCAGACTGGCTTCCCGATCCGCACTGATGCCGCCCAGGACCGTGTGATATCCCAACGCCTCGGCCTGGCGCAGAAGGTCCGCCAACAACGCATGCCCAACCCCCAACCTCTGAACATCGTGGCGCACGTAGACCGAGTCCTCCACCGTCCGCCGGTAGGCCTCGCGCGGATGAAACCGACTCAACGACGCCCAGCCGATCACCTCCCCTCCCTGTTCCGCCACCATCACCGGATACTCGGGACCGTGCTGCCCAAACCACTCTTCCCGTTGCGACGCCGTGGAGGGTTGCGTCTGATAGGTGCACGTGCAGTGCAGGACGTAATGATTGTAGATGGCGTTGATCGACACCAAATCCGCCGCCCCGGCAGGACGAAGCTCAAATTGAAACCGATTGCTGCCAGACATCGTCCATCCAATGACTGTCTTCCCGCTACCGGGGACAGGACTCGAACCTGCACGGTTTCCCACTTGATCCTAAGTCAAGCGCGTCTACCAATTTCGCCACCCCGGCGTCGCGGATCTCTCCCTCAACTCCGCGATGCTAGCGCAACGCCACGCGAAGCTCAACCGGAGATGCATCGAATTGAAGTATGCGACTGACCCACATCGAGTCCATGGACCCGCACCTCGCCCTCGGACTGATCAACACCGCCCTGCGCAACGACGCGGCGGATCTCGATGACTTGATCGCCACCCATGACCTGGACGAAACCGCACTTCGGAGCAAACTGCAATCGATCGGGTATGCCTACGATCCCCTGACCCGCCAATTCCGCGCCTTTCCCCAGGACCAGTGAGCGGACCGGCCGCGGCTCAGGTGGCGCTCTTGCGATGCGCCAAAATCACCTCAAGAAAATGGGCCAGGTAGCGTTCCGCCTTGGCTGCACCAACCCCGCGAACCGCCAACCCCGCCTCCATCGTGGTCGGTTGCAGACGCGTCAACAGCTCCAGGGTCTGGTTGCCAAAGACCGTGTAGGCTGGTTTGCCACCCTCAGCCGCCGCGATCTCCGCACGCTTGACCTTCAGTTTCTCAAACAAAACCGGATCAAATCCCAGGTCCTTCAGATCAGAGACCTTCGGCGCCTCTCCCTTGCCATTCGTTCCCCTGGTTTTCTCTCTCACCGCGACGGAAGGCCAAGCCAACCGATAGTCGACCGCCCCCCGCATCGCCTCCACACCAAGGTTCGTCAATGTCACCAGCCGATACTCCCCCGGTTCCGTGCGAATCAATCCCGCCTGCTCCATCTCCTTGAACAAGGCGTAGAGATAGGCTTGGCCCGCCTCCTTCAGAATCCCGTGGGTGGAGAGTTCATGCAACCCTTTCTCCAGGATCTCAGATGACCGGCTCCCGATCAGCATCTGGATGATCTTCCCCTTGCCAAATCGTCCCTCCCATCCATAAGCCGTCCTCCGGGACATCCGCGCCACTCCTGACAACGCCTTGCGCACCACCATCGCCTCCTCATCCGTTGGCGCCCGTTCCGAGCTCGCCGACTCCGCCAGACACATGTCGCAATTCCCGCAAACGTCCGGGGCCGGCTCCCCGAAATACCGCAGGATCCATTGCTGCCGACAGCGATCGTCATAACAGAACCGAATGATCGACTCCAACTTGTTCCGGTCCGCCTTCTCCTTCGCCTGCAACGCCGCCTCGTCCAGGTCAATCTCAAACGCGCTCACCTCCGGCCGCAACAGTTTCGTCCCACGGATGCGTTGCCCCGGCACGTCGAACCGCTCCAGGTAGCGCGCCCGGGTCAGGGTCGCAATCGCGCTGCCCACCGCCATGCTGTTGCGTGCCCCTGCCCAATCCGCCAAATCCTGGATCGATGAAAGCACCACGTGGTTGTCGTCCGCGTGACTCAACAACGCGCTGTAGACATTCCGGATCAACACCGGGCCCGGATTGTTTCCCTCAATGAAAAACTCTTGGGTCGAGGTGTCCGCGAAATTGAAGAGCAATTCACAAACCGCCGGTTCCCGGTCCCGACCCGCTCGCCCGGCCTCCTGGTAATAGGCCTCGATGCTCCCCGGCACCTCGAAATGCACCACAAAACGGACATCGGAACGATCGATGCCCATCCCAAAGGCGTTGGTCGCCACCACCACATCGGAGGCCCGACTCAAAAACTCGTTCTGCGCCACTTCCCGCGCCCGGTCATCCATCCCCCCATGGTAGGCCGTTACCGATACCCCCGTCTCATTCAACCGTTCCGCCACCTCCTCCACCCGCTTCCGGGTCGCGCAATAAACGATCCCCGTCTTCCACTCCCCCACCACGCGGATCAACCGCTCATACTTCTCCTTCTGCGACTCCACCTGCCGCACCCGCAAACTCAGGTTGGGACGCTCAAATCCGGTCACGGAGACAAATGGATCCCTCAACTTCAACGTCTTCAGGATGTCCGAACGAACGTGCGGCGTCGCCGTCGCCGTGAACGCCGCCGTCTGCGGATGTCCCAACTCTTCCAACGTCTGCTCCAGGCGCAGGTAGTCCGGCCGGAAGTCATGTCCCCACTGCGACAAACAATGCGCCTCATCCACCGCGAACAGGGAGATCTCGACGTCCCGCAGAGCCGCCCGAAACCCCTCCGCCCGAAACCGTTCCGGCGCCACGTAAACCAACTTGAGCTCCCCGGACCGCAGCTGCCGCAACCGCTCCCGCTGCTCTTCCAGCGTCTGCGTGCTGTTGATCACGGCCGCCGCGATTCCCTTCGCTTGAAGCGCGTCCACCTGATCCTTCATCAGCGCGATGAGCGGACTCACCACCAGCGTCACCCCCTCCATCACCAGCGCCGGCAACTGATAGCACAGGGATTTCCCTCCGCCCGTCGGCATCACCACCAAGGCGTCACGACCCGACAAAAGCGCCGAAACCACCGGCTCCTGCCCCTCCCGGAACTCCCGGAACCCGAAATACTTGTCGAGCGCTGCCAGGGGATCGCGAATCATCGTGGGTAGGTGAGGAAACTGAGCAAAATGTTCAAAAGATTACATCACATCTTGCCAGCGGATCGCAAGTGACTTTCTGGTTTCCCCTCCCCAAATCCCCCTCCCAGGGCCAGGTGCAGATCCACCCGATTCTCCAATCGTTGCCTCCTCACCTCAATCAGGGCGGACTTCGCGTTGATCAACCGCTGCTGCGCGTTCAGAACCGAAAGCACATCCCCCAAACCATCCGCATAGGCACTTCGCGTCCGCCTCATCGCCTCCTCCGCCATCCGCACCGCCTCCGCCGTGGCCCCCTGTTGCCCACCCAGAAATTTCTCGTGAGACAGGGCGTCCTCAACCTCTTGAAAGGCGTTGAGAACCGTCTGCTCGTATTCCGCCAAGGCAAAATCCACGTCTGCCTGGCGGGCCTTCACGTTCTGCCGCAGCTGCCCCCCAGCCAACACCGGTTGCGCCAGATTGCTCGCCAAGTTCCAAATCACCAGGTCCCCATTGAGAACCCCGGAAAGCTCCGGACTCGAAGTCCCGTAGGCACTCGTCAACGAAATCGCCGGCAACAAACTCCGCTTCGCCTCCATCACCCGGTGGTCCGCCGCCGCCAAACGCTGCTCCGCCGCCATCAAATCCGGCCGCCGCTCCAACAACTCCGCCGGAAGCCCCGCCGCCGGAAGCCCGGGCAACGCCGGCAAACCCTCCGCCCCGGCCTCCGCCCCCTGCGGATACCGCCCCAACAAAACCTCCAGCCTCCGCCGCAATCTCGGCAAGTCCGCGTCCCGGACCGCCAACGCCGCCCGCGCGTTGGCCACATCCACCCGAGCCAAACTCAGTTCCGAACCCGCATCCCGACCCGGCCGCCGAATGCCCTCCTGAAACTCGTCCTCCACCACCCGCTCGGTCTCAAGGAAGATCCGCAACGCCTCCTCCGCCAGGCGGGCTTGCTCCGCCGCCGCCGCCAACTGAAACCACGTCCGTGCCGTCTGCCCCGCCAGGGAAAGGCGCGCCGCTTCGTAATCACAACGACTCGCCTGAAGCCGCTCCAAACTCGCCGCCTGCCCGGCCCGCACCCGCCCCCAAATGTCCAACTCCCACCGCAGGTTCAATGTCAATTCAAACTGATTGAACAACGAGGACAAAACCGCCCCAGGCTGCCCCGTGACTTGCCCAAAAAAGTTCGTCCCCGGCAAGCCGATGAAATTGCTCTGACTCCGACTCGACCGCAACCCCCCATCCAATTCAGGGCGCCCCGCCGCCCCCGCGATCACCGCCTCCGCCTCCGCGGTCTGAATCCGCGCCGCCAGTTTCCCCAGGTCGCGATTCTCTCGCAACGCCAACACCACCAATTCCGTCAGGGAAGCGTCACCAAACGAAACCACCCAATCCGAATCCGCCACCGGCTTCGCTGCCGCATGCTCCGCCCACCCTCGCGGAATTGGCAGATCGGTCAGCGACTTCTCCCCCTCCGGAACACTGACACAACCAGCCGCCAAAGTCATCCAGGCAGCAGCCCCCACCCCCCGCGACCACGCCCGGAATCTGGTAAACGCCCTCGATGACATTGTTAGGAAATGCCGGATATTTACCTAGCAAAACCATCTTCGCGACCGGAAAGTCCAGATTTCTCGGTGCCCCCAGGATGCATCCCTCGGCCGCAGCCAGCCCCGGAGCGACATTCAAGCGGGATGATTGTTGGCCGCCGAACGCCTCGCGCCGTCCACCGTCGCGTCCGCTGGCCCACTTTGTGCTTGCCATCGGAAGCTGTCCGGCCTATTCAAACCGCCTTTCCGACCATCGCTACAACTCTCTCCCGGCAAGCTCCAAACCATGAAACCGTTCGCTCTTCTCCCTCTCGTCATCGCCAGCTTGCTGGCCATCGGTTCACGCGCGTCCGCCGAGACCACGATCGCCTACCCGACGGCAGATTCCGCGACCTTCACGATCACCGTGCCCGATAACTGGGAACTCACCCCGGCCGAGGACGAGGAGGATTATTTCCTCGTGACCGGACCGACCAATGTCGAGCTTTGGTTCCGCTCTTTCGAAGTGAATTCCGGCGAGGAAGCGGAGGCCGCAGTCGAAGAGGCGATGACTGACGGCGAAGAATGGCTCGCCGAAAACTACGAGGACATCGAGTTCGACGAACCCACCGAAGGCGAGCGCGATGGCATGCCCTTCATCTCCCTCGTTGGCAAAGGGGTCGAAAAGGAGAACAGCGAAGTCGTGACGTTCACGATCGCCTTCATCATGATGGAAAACGGTTCGATGACCGAGTTCTGGAGCATCATCCCCCTCGGTGACGCCAAAGGCAAGGCAGGTGCCCAGGCCATTGTCGACTCGTTCGAGGCCCAGTGAGGCCCTTTCGACTCAGAGTCTCCAAATCTGAGTTTCCACCATCCCTGGTGGTCCGGCCCACCGAGGCCGACGATCCCCTCCGGCTCTTTTGACCGACTCCGACGTTGCTCGCCGGTCCGTTGGGGTTTGCAGGGTCAAAAAAACTCGGCAAAAGCCGATCGCACAGCTGCGCCCTCACCGATGAATCCGGGCTCGCCGTAGATCGGTGCCCGGGTTCGGACCCACAGCAGAGGAACTCAAATCGGTCACGTTTCCCGCTGCGGAGGACTTCACCGCGCCCGCACGCCCGACGAACACGGCCCGGATCATCATCGGGGAACGACTTCCTCCCATTCATCGGTTGCCACCCCAACAGCCCACCCCATAATCCCTGACATGAGCACCATCTCGACCTCTTTCGAATTGCACCTGGGAGATTGCCTGGCAGGCATGAAAACACTACCTGATGCCTCGATCGACCTGGTCGTGACCTCACCTCCCTACAATCTCGGCACTTCCTACTCGAGCTACGACGATACCCTTGACCGCGAAGAATACCTCGCCTGGACCCGAGCCTGGGCGGGGGAAGTCGCCCGCGTCCTCAAACCATCGGGGTCTTTCTTCCTCAATGTCGGAGCCGCCCCCTCCAACCCGCTCCTTCCTCACCAAGTGCTCCTCTCCCTCGTGCCCGAACTCTTTCACCTCCAAAACACCTTTCATTGGATCAAATCGATCACGGTCGACACCCGGGAGGGTGAGGAAATCTCAGTCGGTCACTTCAAGCCGATCAACTCCCAACGCTATGTGAACGACTGCCACGAATACATCTACCACCTCACCCTGGAAGGCCGGGTTCCCCTGGACCGACGCGCGGTGGGAGTTGCTTACGTCCACAAAAGCAACATCGCCCGCTGGGGCCATACCGGCGGTCAAGACAAACGATGCCGGGGCAACAACTGGTTCATTCCCTACGAAACCATCCTGCGTCGCTCCTCCCAACGCCCCCATCCGGCCACGTTCCCGGTCTCCCTCGCCGCCCGCTGCATCGGCATCACCGGAATTCCTCCTTCCGAAATGACCATGCTCGAACCCTTTTTGGGAATCGGCCACGCCGCCTTGGCCGCGAGAGAGGCCGGGGTCGCCCGATTTATCGGTTTCGAAATCGACCAGGAATATTTGGCCGAGGCCAACAACCGCCTCGCCCTCAAAAATCATTCATAAAATCAGTGTTCAAAAACAAAGTTGCTTGACTCTATGAACAATAAGTGTTCATGTGTCGGCATGCAAGAGACAGACTACTTCCAAGTGATTCACGACAAGGACCGCAACGAATGGCGCATTCACGTCTCCGACGCCGCGTGTCCCCCGCAACTCACCCAGACCCGCCGCTTCCACGAGGGCCGTGGATTCAACGGACTCCGCACCGCTGTCCGCTGCTACCAGGCAGTGGCGACCTCCATCGGCGCCGGATTCAAAGTGGTCCACCACCTGCCGAACGGAAACCTCATCACCGAGGTTTTCGATGATGGTCAACTCGATCTCACCGTCCCTCAGGCTGCCCCCAAACCCGCCACCGAAGCCGGAATTGATTTCCTTTCCAACTGAACGCCCAAACCCAGCAAACATCGGAACCCAACCACTTCAATCCAGCAGCCATCACGCTTGATTGTTCCAGGATCGGTCGTAGCCGAGGGCTCAAATTGATCCAGACGGTTGACTGTGCACGTGAGGTAATCTCGCCCGCAGGGATCTGGATTCTGGCCCGCATTTCTCAAGGATCGCGTCGCGAGGCGCCGCCAAATGGCACTGCCTGCAAGGCGAGCGAACGATTCCAGGGTGAGCGGTATGCCGACATACCGTGAATCCTGGAATTCAAGCGGAGCGCAGCAGGAATGCCATCGGGCAAGCCGCAGCGGCGAGAGATACGGTGTTGACGTCAAGCTAAGTTTGCGGGAACAGCGAGCTTTTTGTCGTAGGGGTGCCCCGACTTGAGAACGCCGAAGGCAAGATGGATTAACTTCCTGGATTAACTTCCTGGATTAACTTCCTGGATTAACTTCCTCATCACGGCACAAATCATTGCTTTCTCTGGTTTCCCTTTCTCGCGCAGTTTCTCAACCCATGGGGCAAAGTCCGGATGGCGCATGGCTTGAATGGCGGGCCACCAGAGCTGCTTACGGATGAGACGATCCCCTCTTTTGCAAAGACGGGGCGGTGCATGAACCGATGTGCCACTTCGATGCTCCCGTGGTGTGATGCCCACGTAAGCCGCAAGTTGTCGAGCCTGTGAAAAATTTCGTCCGAGGATAAGGCAAATCAAAAACGGAACCGTGCCTCTACCGATCCCAGGGATGGAACGCAATCGCTCGGCATGCAGGTGAAGAGCCTCATGACGCAGGATGAGATCGTCCAGGGCCTTGTCGATCCTCTTGAGTTCGGGAAGCGCCCACCGGTTGCCGTGCGTTGGCTTTTGAACGGGTCCAAAGGCAACCGTCCAATGCACACCTCCCTCGGGAAATCCTTGGAGAACTGCTCATGAATCCCAAGACCTCCCGCCGCAGATTTCTCGGAACCGGTGCCGCCACCGCCGCCTCGGTTTCAGCCTTCCAATTCCAGTTTGTTCCCAGTCGGATCCTGGCTCAATCGCCCAACGACCGTCCAAATCTCGCCTTCATCGGTGCGGGAGGGCGGGGCACCGCCAACATCAAGGGCTGCGAACGTGCCGGCGCGACGGTTTACGCCCTGGCCGATGTCGATTTGCGACGGAGCGCGGAAATGCGCGCAAACTATCCCGGCGCAAAGTTCTACCAGGACTGGAGACAGATGCTCGACAAGGAGGCCAAAAACCTCGACGGCATCGTCGTTTCCACGCCGGATCACACCCATGCGGTGGCGGCCATGGCCGGAATCGGGCTCGGTCTGCACGCCTACGTGGAAAAGCCGCTCACCCGCACCATTTCCGAGGCCAGAGCCCTCCGCGAGGCCGCCCGAAAAGCCGGGGTCTGCACCCAGATGGGCAACACCGGCCATGCTTCCAACGGGGCCCGCCTCACCAACGAATACATCCGCTCCGGGGCCATCGGCACCGTGAACCTGGTCCATTGCGTGACCAATCGCCCCTCCTGGCCGCAAGGCGTGTTCCGCGGAGCGAGCGCGCCGATCCCCGAGAATCTCGATTGGGACGGCTGGATCGGCCCCGCCCCGATGAAGCATTACGCGGAAAAAATTGTTCCGTTCAACTGGCGCGGATACGTGGATTACGGAACCGGCGCCCTCGGGGACATGGGTGCGCACATCGTTGATCACCCCGTTTGGGCTTTCGGGCTGGGCACTCCGACCAGCATCGAGGTGCAGTGCGAACGGGCCCAACCTGGAAGCGAGACCGACACCCACCCGAACTCCTGCACCCTGACCATGATGTTTGACCGCCCGGACCAGGAACCGCTCAAGCTGGTGTGGTTCGACGGCAAACATCGTCTCCCGGTCCCTCCGACCTACCCGCGCACCGTGACCGACAAAGAGGGAAATCAGAAAACCATCCCGAACATCGAAAACGGCGTCGTTTACTTTGGCAGCAAACACGTCATGGCGCACGGATCCCACGGTGGCACCCCGGAGATCCTAACCCATCCGGAAGCCTTTGTGCGGCCACCGGAGACCCTCAAGCGTTCACCGGGCCACTACGAGGAGTGGATCCAAGCCATCCGTGAGAAAAATCCGGCCCTGACCGAATCAAACTTCGACGTGGCGGCCCACCTCACCGAAATCCTGCTCCTCGGTTCCATGGCGGCCCTGGCCGGCAACGGCACCAAACTCACTTGGGATCCGCAAACCATGAAGACCGGTCTACCCCAGACCGACGCCATGGCGCATCACCAATACCGAGCCGGCTGGAGCCTCTGAACCAGCTCAACCCAACTCAGCCCGGTCCGCGCCGTTCTCAGGACTCGATCGGAGAATCGATCGCGTATTCCTCAAGGATGGAGCGGGTCACATAATCCAACGCCGCCCGATGGGTCGCCTTCAGATAAACCGGCGGCGCATATCCGGCGTCGAGTGCTTCCTTCCAACGGGGCGCGCAGAGGCACCAGCGATCCCCCGGTTGCAGGCCTGGAAACCCGTAGGCCGGCATCGGGGTGCTCAAGTCATTTCCGACCGCCTGCGAGAACGCCAGGAATTCTGCGCTCACCCGCACGCAAACCGCATGACAACCCACGTCTTCCTCTCCGACGGAACATCGGCCGTTGCGATAAAAACCGGTGACCGGGTCCAACGAACACGGTTCCAGCGGCCCTCCCAGCACGTTCAAGTCTCTGTCCATCTCCAGTCCCTCCTCGATGAATTCGGGCCACGCATCAAGAATTTCTTCGCTCCGCAAGCAATTCCGCATCCTCACGGTTGCGTTCCCGCCCGCGTAAAGTTTGCTGATCTCCTCCGCCGATGAATTCAACCCGCCTGCTCCTTCCGGTCCTCCTGTTGCTCTCCGGCGCAGCAGCCCAGGCGCGCACCGCCGCCGAGAACATTTTCTTCATCAAGCCCGACGGCATCACCTATCTCAATTATTCCACCACCCGGAGCGATTATCCAAACTACAGTCTCTTCCTGAAAAAGGACGAGACCGATGCCTCGTTCGATTACATCTACCCGAACGAATACCGCTTCGATTCCAAGTCCGAAGCGGAGCGAAACGTCCTTCTCTTTGACCAGGGAAGTTACGCCACGATGCGCCCCGGACGCCTTGCGGATCGCGTGACCGTGGACAAGGGCGTCTACACGTTTGTGAACTGGGAAGAATCGAAAAACCCGAAGCTGCCCGGCGGTTATTACGGCGAATGGACCTCGCCCAACGATTTCGCACAATACGTCTATGTCTGGGTGCTGCCGGACAATTTGGAAATCGTCAGCTTCGAAGCCAACCAGCCTGAAGAAAAGGGCACTTGGCAATTGCGCCGCAACACCCTGGCCTGGTTCGGACGCGACGTGAACAACATCGTCTTCAAAATTCAATACCGTCAGAAAACTTCCCGTGTGGCGGAGCTGGTGCGGACCGCCCTTCATGCCAACGGATCCTCCCCGCAAGACATCGGCGTCATCGCCGAACAACAGGATGTGCGCGTCGTTCTCCCGAGCGGCATCCTCTTCCCCTCGGGGAGCCCCACCCTCTCAGACCCCGGCAAAACCGTGATCAGCCAGATCGCCAACGCCCTCAAGACGCAGGAATCCCAGCACTTCGTGGTCGAGGGACACACCGACAACTCCCCGATCAGCGCCGCTTTGCAGAACCGTTTCTCTTCGAACTGGGAACTCTCCGCCGCGCGTTCTCTCGAGGTCGTGAAATTTCTTGAACAGGCTGGAATCAGCGGACAACGCCTCGAAAGCCGGGCCTTCGGTCCCAACCGCCCTGTGGCCCCAAACGACACGGAACCCAACCGCAACCTGAACCGCCGCATCGAAATCCGCATCCTGCCCGGTTCCTGACCCCAGCCTCTCCTCGAATGCGCGCCACCCTGTTTCAACTGGATCTCGCCTGGGAAAACCCCGCGGCCAACCTCGACCGCATCGCCGCGATGTGCGACGAGAATCCACCGCGTCCCGGTGATCTGATCGTCCTCCCGGAACTGGCCACCACCGCCTTTTCGGTGGCGACCGCCCGAGCCTTGGCGGAACCCGAAAACGGGCCGTCCGTGCAACGCCTCCAAAACCTCGCGCGTCACTGGGACACCCACTTCATGGCGGGACTGGCGCTCCTCGATGACCACGGCACCCCTCGCAACACTTCCGTCCTGATCGGGCCCAACGGAATCGAGGCCCGCTACAACAAGCTCCAACCTTTCTCGCCCCCGGGAGAAAACGAGGCTTATCCAGCCGGAGACTGCATCGTGCTCGCCCCCTTCGCCGGCCATCAGATCAGCCCCTTCGTCTGTTATGACCTGCGCTTCCCCGAGATCTTTCGCCAAGCCGCCAGCGCCGGTGCGGTCCTGTTCACCGTGATCGCGAGTTGGCCCGAAATGCGGACGGAGCACTGGCGACTCTTGCTCAAGGCGCGGGCCATCGAGAACCAGGCGTTCGTCATCGGCGTCAATCGCGTCGGCACCGATCCTTTTTTCCGCTACCCCGGCTGCAGCGCCATCATTGATCCCATGGGGCAAGTGGTGTGCGAACTGGACGATCGGGAGGGCACCGCCACCGCCGAAATCCGGCTCGAAGAGGCCGTCGAATGGAGGGAACGATTCCCGGCCCTGCGCGATCGTCGGCACGAATCCCCACGAATCACGATTCACCCGGCCCCGGGGGAGAACAAGGCCTGAGACCGCTCCGATCCCCTGGACTTCCGTTCAGGAATCGTGCGGGATGGGCGCGTCAGGCTCAATCACTTCGCCCTCCCAGACAGGCACCTTGTCGTAGAGGGTGAGGACCCGGCTGGCACTGCCCAGAGCCGGGCCGTTGTCGATCTTGGGGATCTGGGAACGCAGTTCCTTGCAAACGCCGGGCCGCTGCGCCGCGAGATTCTTCCACTCGTGCGGATCCGCCGCCAGATCGTAGAGTTCCTCAGAACCGTCCACATAGCGAATGTAACGCCATTCCCCGGTGACGACAGCGTAGTTTCCCTGGTTATGCGAAGTGATGGCAGGACGACCACGAGGGGCGGACGCAGCCAACAGTTGGGGCTTGAGGCTCAGCCCTTCGAGGGCGTGGGGCGCGGGCGGCAGTCCGCAGAGTTCAACCAGGGTGGGATAGATATCTAGAAGTTCGACCGGTTGGGAACATGTCTGGCCGGGAGTCACGCCCGGCCCGGCAAAAATGAGCGGGACCCGAGTGGAACGCTGCCACAGGGTGTTCTTTCCCGTGATCGCCTTCTCGCCCAGGTGCCAGCCATGATCGCTCCAGAGCACCACCACTGTGTTCTCCGCGTGACCGGCCCGATCCAAGGCATCGAGAACGCGGCCGATCTCGAAATCCGTGTAGCTGGTGCAGGCGAGATACGAGCGCACTAGGTTGACCTCCTGCTGCTGGTCCTGAACCCACTTCCAGCGCGGCTCGGGCAGTTTCCAATGAATCCACCAGGAGGCACGAGGTGTGTCGTCCCGGTCACCCTCGGACATCAAGGGCAGGATCGAGGCGTCCTTCGGATAAAGGTCATGCCATTTCTGTGTCGCATAACACGGGACGTGCGGCAGGAAAAAACCGGCCGCCAGAAAAAACGGCTGGTCCTTGGGAAGCGTTTCCAACTTCTCCACCGCCCATGAGGCAACCTCGTGATCCCCTTTGGTCGAGTCATCGTTGTCGAGCGGCCAGACACCCCAATCGACGAGCGGATTGTTGCCGAACGGCGTGTTGGCCACCAGCTTTTGCGGAGGTCTCGGACCGGGCCCCCCGGCGGGGCCGGCTTCTTGGAATTCAGGAGAAGCAACCGACGCCTTCTTGCCCTTCGGCGCAAGCGATCGCCAGCTGTGATAGATCTTTCCCGCGCTCAGGGTCCGGTATCCCTGCGCCGCGAAATGCTGGGGCAGAGCCACGTGCGACGCCCACTGCGGCACATCCCGGAACCAGGGTGAAAGCCCGTGAATGCCGGTCGTTCCCGGGCGAAGGCCCAACAGAAGACTGGTGCGGGACGGATTGCAGAGCGGTGCCTGACAATGCGCATTGGCAAACAGCGTTCCCCGCCCGGCCAGGCGATCGATGTTGGGCGTTTTCACCAAGGGATGCCCGCCAAGACAGCCAATCCAATCGTTCTGGTCGTCGATCGCGAGGAAAAGAACGTTCGGTCTGTTCGGCGCTGCTTCCAGCAAACCGACCACGGCGACGACCCAAACGAAGGCGATCCGCGAGAGGCTCATCCTTCCCTTCCTCGGCCCTTCCCCCCTGCTCATCAACCAAAATCGTCACAGAGTCAGGCCCCTAAGCCGCATTTCTCAAGGATCGCGTCGCGAGGCGCCGCCAAATGGCATTGCCTGCAAGGCGCGCGAAGGATTCCAGGGTGAGCGGTATGCCGACATACCGTGAATCCTGGGATTCGAGCGGAACGCAGCAGGAATGCCATTGGGCAAGCCGCAGCAGCGAGGGCTTGAGAAATGCGGGCTAAGCACCGAGAACTCCCTGATACGCCGCGAACAGGGCGCGAAACGTTCCGTTCCAATCGAGCCCGGCCTCGATCACATGTCGCCGGGCCCGGGCACCCATCGCCTCCCGCTCCCGAGCGGCCGCCTCAAGCTGGCGTGCCATGGCCGGAGCGTCATCGACCGGGACCAGAAACCCGGTCCCCGGCACCACCCGTTCCCGCAGCGCCCCGGCATCGACGCCCACCACGGGGAGACCGCTGGCCTGAGCCTCGACCACGGAGAGACCAAAGGTTTCATGGGGTCCGGCGGTGGCGTAAAGATCGGCGGAGGCAAGCAGGGTGGCAAACTCTTCGCGACAGGTGGCGTAAGGGCGAACCAGAAAACCAGGGAGCGTTTCCGCACGCTCCTCCAGCTTCTTGCGAAGAGGCCCCTCACCCGTGACCAGAAGTTTGACGTGAGGCGATCGGGATCGCAGATCTTCGAACGCCGCCACCAAGGTCTCCACGTGCTTCTCTGCATCCAACCGTCCGCCGTAGAGAATCAGGATCGTGTCGGCCGTGGCCCCCAGACGGGCCCGAACTTCGTCACTGCGGCGGCCGGGATGAAAGAGCTCGATGTCCACCCCCAGCGGCACGAGCCGCGTGCGATCCTCGTCTTGTTTCCGCATGTAGTGACGAAGTCGTTCCAGTTGCGCCGGGCTGGCCGCGAAGACCAGATCACAACGGGCAAAAATCGATCCAAAATACCGTTCCGCCCCAAACTCCGCCGCCTCCGCCAAACTCAATCCCCACCGGCTCAAAAGTTCGCCGGATTGGCTGAGGTGATCGTGGAGCACCTCCCGCAACGGAGAGCCGAAGTAGGCATCCGCGAGGTCGGTATGAAAATAACCGCTCACCAAACAACGGAGATGGTTGCCCTCCCGGTGTTTCCGGTATTGAAACGCCGCCCACGGACAGGCAAAGAAGCTGCCGAGCTCCACGACGTCCGGCTGTTCCTCCTCCAGCGCTTCCAAGAGCCGGAGCGGGTGCCAGAAAAAACGGTAGGGCGCACAACCCGGAATCAATGGACCCGCCAACGTGCGGATGGTGAGGCGCCCGTCCGACTGCCGGGCCTCTTTTTCCCCGGGAACGATGAGCACGTGTTCGTCATCGGTATGCTCCTTCAGATACCGACGCTTGGCGTCGATGTAGGTGCGGATGCCGCCGCTTGTGGCGGTGTAAGCCAAGGTCAGGTCACAATATCTCATGGTTTGAGGAGGGAGGGTCGATGGCAGCGCGTTCACCGAAAGCGACGAGCGCTTCCACACACTGCGTCGGCGTGCGGATGGTCACTCGCACGGAATCCGGTCCAAGCACACAAAAATCGAGAGCCAAGTTCTGGCCGGGAAGACGCAGGGCGTAAGCCTTTCCCACTGCGGCCGGAGGGAAACGTGGCTGCACAAATCGCCGACCGTTCTCCCGGTGAAAACCGGCGAATTGTTCTATGACCAGAGTGTTGACCAGCCCGGTCCATCCCACAAAGTCGGCCTGCGGTTTGACGCCAAGGGTAAAGGCTTTCCAGCGATTCCCCTTTTTCCGGTAAAGCCGGGCGAGACCAGCTTCCTCAGGATCATAGAACTCATAGAAACGGCGTTCCCGGCGGAACATCCGGTAAATGTGATCGCACAAGCGGTAGGCCATCTCGCTCGCCTCCCGTTCCAGCCCGTAGCGTTTCAAACCCTGCAACGCGCCAAAAGCGACATTCACCCAGACCGGTCCGCGCCACATGTCGAGCGAGAAATCGGGGTCGGAAATCGCGACTGAGGGGAACGGAAGCGGCGAATTGAACCCTTCCGGAGAGAGAACGTGCTCCAGGAGGCGCCGCAGTTGCCCTTCCCCCGCTGCCCCGGCCCACAGCGGCAGAATCGAGGCGATGGTCCGGCTTCGGATAAACTCTCCGGTGTCGATGTTCCGGTCGTAAAACAGACCGTCCCCAGCATGCCAAAGCTCTTCCCGGATGCGCCCCTGAAGATCGGCGGCCCTTGCCAAAAACGGCTCGGGATCGCGATGCAAAATGCGCGCCATGGTGGCCAGGGCCTCGTTTTGCAGAACGACGTAGGCACTGAGGTCCGGTGCCGCCAGCTTGGTGGTGTCCCGGAAAACACTCTCGTCCCGCGAACTGAAGCGGGGCGCGTTTTCCACACCGGACTCATACGGATGACGCCAGAAGAAAAGACCGTTGGCCAGACGGCGATTGGCGTAAAGCCAGTCGTTGTAAGCGCACAAAGCGGGAAAAAGTGGTTCGAGCCGGAGGGCGGCCTCTTCGCGTCCGTGCCCCTCCCAAAGCCGGGCCAGAGACCACGCGATCAACGGTGGTTGGGTGTAGACCGAGGCCACGAGATCGGAAACCACATGTTGGAGGCGGTCGCCATCGCGCAGGTGGACAACGACCCGGCTCACATCGTGGGCCACGTCACGGTCCCAAGTCTTCCAGATCTGCGAGATGAACGCGGAATCCCAGAGGTAAACCCCCCGGAACGCGGGCGCGGGGTGTGCGTAACGGATCGGAGAGAGGACATCCGGAACTTGAAGGTTCTCGAAGAGCACCGCGTAAACTCCGGCAAAACCGTCGTCCCAATGAGCCACATCCCCGTGCAGCCCGGAGACGTGGAGCACCGGCGCTTCCACTTCCACCTGTTTGCGCTTCAGCACCCGCAACGGCAACTCGACCGGGATCGGCCCGCGCTGACTGCGAAACACCCGGGACCAGAGCACCAAATCCAAAGCGAAGAAGACGAGCCGGTTGAAACGGGTCGCCAATCCGGTGACGTGCCGGGTGCGCCTCCGCAAAAAACTCTCGGCATTGCGAAGGAAGGGCAGGATGGAGCGACGCCACATGGTGGGGCTCACTGTAGCGCACAATGGCAAGGCTTGCGCTTCCGTCGGTTCTGCGGAATCACTTCCCGGCTCCATTGCCCTGTGCCGCCATGAACGAATCCTCCGCCGAGCCACGCCCCTCATCCCCGGAATCATCCGCCACCAGCGCGGGCGGCACGGCCAAGAAAGCCGGGCTGGTTTCGATCGCCATCATGTGCAGCCGAGTCCTGGGGCTGGTGCGTGAGGTGGTCTTGGGAGGCCTTTTCGGCGGGAGCAAATGGATGGATGGCTACATGGTGGCGTTCCGCATCCCCAACATGCTACGAGACCTCTTTGCCGAGGGCGCGCTCTCGACCGCCTTCGTCACCACCTTTTCTCAGACGATCAAAAAGGAGGGGGACGAATCCGCATTCGATCTCGCCCGAAAAATCCTGACCCTCACCGCCGTTGCCATGGCCCTGGTCACCTTGATCTGTGTGACGGTGGCTCCCTGGCTGGTGCCGATGTTTGTGCCAGGCTGGACTTCCGGAGAAGCCGCACGCCCTGAGCTCATCGGACCCACCATCTTCTGGACGCAGATCATCTACACGTTCATCCCACTGCTCTCCCTCGCCGCCGTGGTCATGGGCATTCTCAACTCCAAAGGCGTCTTCTTCGTGCCCGCCATGGCCTCGAGCTTTTTCAACCTCGGCTCGATCGTCAGCGGGGTGCTGCTCGGCTACTGGCTGGAACCGGAATTCTTCGCTCCTGTGGCCCACGGATCTGTGGCACCGACCGGACAAAAAGCCCTCACCGGCATGTCCATCGGCGTCGCCATCGGGGGCCTCTGCCAGTTCGGCGTGCAACTCCCCTCGCTCGCCAAGGTCGGCTTCCGGTTCCGCCCGGATTTCTCTTGGAACGATCCAAAGGTGCGGCGCGTCCTCACCCTGATGGGACCGGCGGTGGTTTCAAGCGCCGCCGTCCAGGTGGGCGTGGTCATCAACACCGTCTTCGCCGCCTATCTCCCGGCCGAAGGCGCCGTCAGCTCCCTACAATGGGCGTTTCGCCTCATGCAACTGCCCATCGGCGTCTTTGGCGTGGCCATCTCCACCGTAACGCTCCCCGCCGCATCCCGCGCCGCCGCGGAAGGGATCACCGATGAATTTCGCGGAATTTTGGCCCGCGGCATCCGGTTGGCCATGCTCGTCACCATCCCCTCGGCCATCGGCCTCACCGTCCTGGCGGAACCGATCATCGCCACCATCTGGCAGCGTGGCCGGTTCGACGAACAGGACACCCTCGCCACTGCCGCGGCCTTGCGCGGTTATGCCCTCGGCCTCATCTTTTACTCCGCCATCAAAATCCTGCAGCCCACGTTCTATTCCATCGAACGCAAATGGGTGCCCATGTGGGTCAGTCTGGGCGCCATCATTCTCAACGCGGTGCTCAACTCCATCTGGATTTTCTGGCTCAAGCTCGGACACGAATACCTCGCGCTCTCGACCACCATCGGTTCCGTCTTCAACTTCGCGGCCCTTTACCTCATGATGTTGCACCACGCCAAGCGCCTGGAAACCGGCAGACTCTTCCGCAGCCTCGCCCAGATCGGGGTGGCCAGCACGGCCCTCACTGCCGTGGCCATGGCAGGTCAAATGACGCTTCTCGCCAACTGGCGGGATCAGGGGTTCCTCCTGAATTGCAGCGGCCTCGCCCTCACAATCGGCCTCGCCGCCTTCGCCTACTTCGCCGTCGCCAAACTCCTCCACGTTGAGGAGATGAACCTGTTCGTCTCCATGCTGCGCCGCAAATTGTCCAAACGCTGACACGACGACTGGCACGAACCCGCTCCCATCTTCCACGAACCCGCGCGCTCAACCTGGATGCGGAATGACTCCGGGAAGGTCCCACTCTCCCAGGCGGCCCGGGATCAACTTCCGTTGCGCCGGCAGCAGGCCCTTGATCACGAGTTTGAACAGATCCTCCACCACCGGTCCCTGACTTCCGTAGTAGGAGTGCCCGATCAAACCGGTATCGATTCCGGACGCATCCACGGTGTCCATGAGGTCCGGCACCACCACCAAGCCGTCCCCAGACAAACCGAGGCGGCGGCTCCCGTTGAATTGGGTGGAAAGATTGAGCGCCTGGTCTCCCGAGGATGCATACATGGTCAGACGCCTCGTTGAAACCTTGATCTTGGGCAGGATCTGTTCGCGGAAAATATCGGCATCGATGTCAGGTGCGGCCAGAATCACATTCTGCAAATCCAGATTGATTCCCGCCTCCCGAGCATTGCGCAGAGCGGAGCTGATAACCCGGGCCCCCATGCTGTGCGCGATCACGTGCACCTTTTCAAACTGCGTCTCCCTCTGCAAGTCACCCAAGACTTTGGTCAGGTGAGGAATCGTCCATTCCGAGTTCTCCTTATCCACGGGATACTTGGTGAATTCTCCCTGGGACGGCCAGCTGTAACAGAAGGTGATTCCCCCAAAGCTCAGATCGTAGGCGATCTGCCCGGTGCGCCGCATGGCATCGGCATAAGGCACGTTGAACCCGTGGACAAACAGCAGGAGTTCCTTCTGCGGAGCCGAGGTGATCGATGCCCGCATCCGGCCATAAAAAACCTCCGGGGTCATGAGTTCCGGCTCCATCATGGTGACATGTTTGCGGGCATCCTCACGGAACTCGAAGCGCCACCAGACCGGACGCTCCACCCGACCGGGCTGATGCGTTTTCGGAATCGTGATCACGGCGCGGCCATAGCTGAGGTGATCGCCCTCCGGGTTGCGTTCCGAGCCGAACCGCCCATCCGGCTGCACGGAGTCGGTACGCTTGCGGTCCGTGGCAAAATAGACGGGAACTTCGCTATACGCTCCGCCCGCCTCCTCCGCACCGGGCTCAACCCCAGCGGTTTCTGCGGGAGCGCTGGGGACCGCGGGCCTGGGAAACGTCTTTGGCATGGGCGACGGCGGTGGCGGGGTCTCCGGGGCACCGGAACCCTCCGTCTGGAGCGGTGACTCCGCTGGAGGCGCTGAGGACTCCGGCGGTGGTGCAGAGGACGGTCCACACCCGCACAGGGCCACAAGGGCAAGGAACCCAATCCAGACAAAACCTCTCAAATTGCGCAAACCTCCCCACTTCATGCGAGACCGTAGCCCCATTTCCCAGCTCCGCCACCGGACCCCGCGTTTTCCTGACAGGGCAAAGCGGATCAAGGCTCGCGCCGGGGGCGGGCTTCAGGGGCTGGCCTCCTTCGCAAGGAGCGGCAAAAGCGCCCCGGCGAACCGGAGCCCGAGCCCTTCCAAACCTGCAGTATCGTAGTGGACTTGGTCAGGCTCCTTGGTGAGCCCGTCCGTGCGGATGGAGACGGCAAGCGGATCGGTGACGGGGATGGCGCGCTGGGCGGCGCGGACTTCGTCCACGAATGGGAAGGGTGAGACAGGCGTGACCTTGGCAGGGTTGACCTCGGCGATGACAGCTTTCATCTGCGGGGCGCCGAGATCGCGACGGAGGGAGCCGATGAGATTGGCGAGGTGATCCCGGTATTCCTTGGCCAGCTCGGGCACCCGGGCGTCGGATTCGCCCTGCATCCAAAGGAGCGCCGCCGGTTTGATCTCCGCGCCGGGAAAGGCTTTCCTCCAAGCGGCGAGGAGCTGGGCGTAAGCGTGTCCGGCACGCTGATCGTGACCGAGGTTCAAGCGATCGATGCGGGCCCGGTCGTGCCGAGGTTGCCAGACGAGCTGTGAAGTGCCTCCGTGCGCGGCCTTGAAAAGCACGATCCGGCGCCCTGGTAGGGCCTTGGCCAAGGCATGAGCCAGGGTGACCTCCGGGCCAACGCGGCCGACGGCGAGCGGTTGTGGCTCTCCCCAATTGAGAAACGTGACCTCGTCAAGCGGGGTGCGCCACTCCGGAGAAAGCCGTGCGGCCTGACCAGAACCCTGCATGTTGGACTGACCGCAGAGCAGAATCACCAGGGGCGGTTCGGCGGCGGTCAGGGAGCCGGCCAAGAGAAGGCCGCCAACCGTGAGGAGGGTGATAAGGTGCATGGTGCGTGTCAGGGTTAAGCGACAAAGGAGCTCCCCCGCGTCACCGGCTCGAACCTCGGCACGGATGATGGCGCCTCGTCGAACTTGCGAGAGAAGATGTTGGGGGTCGCCCTTGGAAGGCCGCGAGTGTCCACCCTGAATTGCTTCTGCTTCAGCTGACTTGATTCACGCCTCTCGAACATACGGGATCATGAACCCATTTTGGAGGCTTTGCCAGTGGGGTTTTTCAATCGGCTCCTAACGCACCACCATCCAGTTGAACGGAGGCACATACGCCTGCCCATACACCAGGCACCCCATCAGCGCCGCCAGCGCGAGGCTGTGCCAGAACACGAAGCGGAGAATCGCCCCCTCGTGACCATACCAGTTCGTGGCGGTGCTGGCCACCACGATGCTTTGGGCATCGACCATCTTGCCCATCACACCACCGGAACTGTTGGCCGCGCCCATCAATACCGGACTCACCCCAAGCTGCTCAGAGGTGATCTTTTGCAAACCGCCGAAGAGGACGTTGGAGGCCGTGTCGGAACCGGTCAGGGCCACGCCGAGCCAGCCGAGCATGGTCCCGAAAAAGGGATACAACCACCCGGTGCGGGCCAGGGCGAGGCCCAGCGTGGCATCCGTGCCGGAAAATTTGGTGACATTGCCGAGAGCCAACATGGCCATAATCGTCCACAAGGACCAGCGGACCCGCCAGAGGGTGCGTCCGTAAGTGCGCAACATGGCTCCCGGCGTGCATCCCATGGCGAACCCGGCCAGAAGCGCGGCCGCGAGGATGCCGGTGCCGGTGGCGGACAGGTAATTGAGCTTGAACTCTGCGGTCTCCGGCGCCGCACCATCCGGGGCCACGGGAGGGATCCGTTGCACGCGCAGGTGCAGGTTTGGAACGGGAAATTTGGGGGCGTGGATCCCGTCCAAGGCGGACTTGGTCTGGGGCAAGCCCCAGGCCAGAATCAGCACGGTGAGAAACGCCCAGGGCATCCAGGCCCGCACGACCTCCCCACGTGGCGGTGCCGGATCCGCCGGACCCGACCGCCCGCCGATTCCAGCCGGACAGAGTTCGCCATCCTCGCGCAAGATCATGGGGTTCCGGGGACGCCATACCCGCAGGAGGGCCACGGTCGCGGCGATGGCGCATCCTCCGGCCACGATGTCCACCAGCCAGGGGCCGTGCAGGTTGGAAACGAGAAACTGCGGCACCGCAAACGCCAAGCCCGCGGTGAGGGCGGCCGGCCAGACATCGCGCAGACCGCGCCAACCGGAAAAGGTGACCACCAACCAGAACGGAATCAGGAGCGAGAACAGGGGAAGCTGACGACCGACCATGGCGGAGACCTGACGTGCGTCCAGACCGGTCACCTGTTCCAGGGTGGTGATGGGGATGCCGAGAGATCCGAAGGCGACCGGGGCGGTGTTCGCGATCAGGGCCAAACCGGAAGCGTGGAGCGGCTTGAATCCGAGTTGAATGAGAATCGCGGCCGTGATGGCCACCGGCGCCCCGAAACCGGCCATTCCCTCCAGAAAAGCGCCGAAAGCGAAGGCGATGAGGATGAGTTGGACCCGGGCATCCGGTGCCACCCGGGCGAGGCTGTCCCGGAGAATCGCGAACAGACCGCGTTCCACGGTGAGCTGATAGAGAAACATCACATTCAGGATGATCCAGCCGATCGGGAACAACCCGAACGCCGCGCCATAGAGCGCCGTGGCTGCGGCCGCATCCGCCGGCATGCCGCAAACCCAAATCGCCAAACCCAGGGCCAAGGTCAGCCCGAGGAGGGCCGCGATGTGGCTGCGCAGATGAAAGACCGCGATCGCCCCCAACAAGACCACCACCGGCACCGCCGCCACCAGCGTGGAGAGGAGTTGATGGTGGAACGGATCGTAATTCTGCGCCCAGACGGTCATGGTGTCGCGATGCGAGTGTAGCCCACCCAACATTCTGCACGGTAAGATTTTTTTGTTTCAGGCATGGAAACCAGCCCCCACGCGGTTCTTTCTCGGGGGACGCATTCTGCCGGGCGGGCTACCCTAGCCACAGACAATGGGTCGAGGCCAAGAAAAACGAAAACAACCTGTCCGGCCCACCCTTGCGGAAACCTCGTGAGGGAGCGGGTTGCTTTTCGCGGGTCCTTCACTACCCTGTGGATGGCACCCGGACTGGCGGGTGCCTCGTAAATCCAACCAGACAACCCAACTCACACTATGGCCCACCAACTTCCACCCCTGCCCTACGCCTTCACCGCACTGGAACCGCACATCGATGCGCGCACCATGGAAATCCACCACGGCAAACACCACGCGACCTATGTGGCCAAGCTCAACGAAGCGATTGCCGGGACAGAGATGGAGGGTTTGAGCCTTGAAGAACTCTGCGCGAAACACTCAGACAAGCCCGCGATCCGCAACAACGGAGGCGGCCACTGGAACCACTCTCTCTTCTGGACCATCATGAGCCCAGGCAAAGGTGGCACCCCCTCCGGAGAACTGGCCTCCGCGATCGACTCCGCGTTCGGCAACTACGAGGAATTCAAAGCCAAGTTCGGCCAAGCGGCCCTGACTCGTTTCGGCTCCGGCTGGGCCTGGCTTTGCGTCAAGGCCGATGGCGGACTGGCGATCTCCTCCTCAGCCAATCAGGACAACCCCCTGATGCCCGGGGTCTGCGAGCCGGGCTCCAAGCCCATCCTCGGCCTCGACGTCTGGGAACACGCCTACTACCTTCACTACCAGAACCGCCGTCCCGACTACGTGTCCGCCTTCTGGAACGTGGTTGATTGGGACGCGGTCAGCGCTCGCTACCAAGCGGCCAAGTAATTCACTTCCGCCGGCGCGGGGAGTCTTTGAAGGGAGGTCCACCCCCTCCCCTATCCTCCCCGCGCGGACGGCACTTGCACAGTGCGATTTTGCGGGTTTGCTAGGACATCGACCTCTTCTATCAGATTCCCACCAAGCTCCCCTCAGATTTCCGGGTCCTTCACACTGCGGACTGGCACCTCGGCAAGACCCTGGGCGATCTCTCGCGTCACGAAGAACACCGCCGTTTCCTGGCGTTCCTCATCGAGGCCATCCGCGGCCATGACATCGATGCGGTGGTGGTGTCAGGCGACGTCTTCGATTCCGCCTACCCTCCCCAGAGCGCCCTCACGCTCTACTACGAATTCCTCTCCGAATTGCGTCGCCGCACCCGGGCCTCGGTGATCCTCACGGCCGGGAACCACGATTCCCCCGCCGTGCTGGAAGCTCCGCGAGGATTGCTCTCCAGCATCGGCGTCCACGTGATTGGCCAGCTGCCGAAAAAAATCCGGGACATTGTGATCCCCTTGCCCAATGCCGAGGCCCCCCAGGTCATCGTGGTGGCTCTCCCCTTTTTGCGGGACCGGGAACTGCGCGAGGGGGGAATCGGTCAGGGCGTGGAAGAGATCCGCAGAAACCTCACCGAGGGCATCCGGCGCGTTCACGGGCAGGCCGCCCAACAGACCCTGGAGTGGCGCAAACGCGGCATCCCGATTCTCGCGATGGGCCATCTCACGGCGGCGGGTGGCTCGGTCTGCCCGGAGAGCGAACGGGAAATCCACATCGGCGGGCTGGGCGCGGTCGGAGAAGACTGCTTTCCGGCGGAGTTCGATTACGTGGCGCTGGGCCACTTGCACCGTCCCCAGAGGATCGGTCAGAGCGATCGGATCCGATACTCAGGCTCCCCGATCCCGCTCAGTTTCAGCGAGGCCAACGATGTCAAGGAGATGCGGATTGTCGACTTCGGTGAGGGTCGCCGGGTCGGGTGTCATGCCCTGCGGCTCGACGTGGAGCGGCGCCTGGCCCAGTGGCGCATCCCGTTCGATCAACTGGCGCTGCACCTGAAGGATAAACAACCGGCCCCTTCCCCGCTGAAACCTTGGCTGGAGGTGATCGTGGAAAATGCGCCGCCCGGCGCGCCCATCTTTCAAATGGTCCAGGACCTTGCCCGGACCCGTCCCTTCGAAGTGATCCGGGTCCTCAACCACCGTCCCCAGGCGCTGCCACAATTGCAACTGCCCGACGGCGCCGGACTGATGGATGCCACCAGCGTGCTGGAAGCCCCCGAAGAGGTTTTCGACTGCCGTCTGGCCGTCGAACAGGAGTTCGGTGAGGAGGATCGCGCGGCGTTGCGAACTGCCTTCCGGGAGCTCTTGGACCTCCATCAGGAAAGCATCCGCCACGAGGAAACCGAACCGGTGACGGCCCTATGAAAATCCTTCGGATCCGTCTCAAAAACCTGAACTCGCTGCGCGGTGAGCACGAGATCAACCTCGAGGATCCGCGCATCTCCCGCGCAGGGCTCTTTGCGATCACCGGTCCCACGGGAGCCGGGAAATCGACGCTCCTGGACGCCATCACCCTGGCCCTTTACGGCCGCGCGGCTCGTTACGGCAGGCAGGCCAATCCGGAAGACATGATGAGCCGCCACGAAGCGGAGTGTCGGGCCGAAGTCGAATTTGAAGTGGCCCAGGGACGCTTTCGGGCCGAGTGGCACCTGCGCCGGGCCCGGGGCGTGGTGGACGGAAATCTGCAGCCCGCCAGACGCTTTCTCTACCAGCAGAACGGCGAAGTTCTCGCCTCCAGAATCAACGAGGTTTCCGAACAGGTGGAACAACTGAGCGGGCTCGATTATGACCGCTTCACCCGGTCCGTGCTCCTCGCCCAAGGCGAGTTCGCGAAGTTCCTCAAGGCCAGCGACGACGAGCGCGCCGCCCTGCTCGAAAGCCTGACCCGCACCTCCATCTACTCCGACCTCGGCCGCCTGGTCTATGTCGAAGTCCAGAACCGCGAAACGCAACTCTCCGCGGAGGAAGAATCGCTGGCGCTGATTCCGATCCTCAGCCCCGAGGATTTGGCCGCGTTGCAGGCCGAGATCGCGCTGGGCGACGCGGATTTGACCACCCGCCGCGTGGCCCATGAGCAACATCTCCAGGCTCTGGAGCAAGCCCGGCGATGGATCGAATGGAGCGGACGCAAGGCCCGTTTGGAGGTGGATCGATCCGCCTGGCAACAGGAGCGGGAAGCGGCCTCGGCCCAATTCGCGCGGCTGATCCGGCACCGGGAGGCGCAACCTCACCTGCCCGACTTGACCCGTTGGACGGAAGCCCGGCGGCACGAGGCCAACCTCTCGCGCTCCCTTGAGGAGGCGGAATCCGCTTGCACCCGGGCCCAACTGATCTGGCACCAACGCTGGCAGGAATCCACCGGAAACACCGGCGTTCCGACCGGTGACGATTCCGCTCTCGAGGAGTCCCTGGGCTCCATCGAAGCGGGCTTGGTGTTGCTGGGCGATGCCTCGGCCCGGCTCGGAGAACTTGCGATTCCCGATCCCATTCCGGACCCTGCCGCCCTGCAGAGCGAACTGGCCGCCCTTCAGGAAAAGGGAGGTGAAACGGGTCTGCAAAACCGGGCCGATGTCGAGGCGCGACGGGCGCTCGGCTTGGAACAGCTCGGCAGCCTCATCGAGCAGCGCGCGCGCGTCACCGAACGACGGGAGGCCTCCACCCGGGCCCACGCCCAGATCACCGGTGAACTCCAATCCGCCCAAGCCCGGCTGATGACGGCCACGGACCGGTTGAAATTGGCAACCGACCTGACGAACTCCCGGGAGGAACTGCTTCACGCCGCCCAACGCATTGCCAGCCTGGAATCCCACCGCGCCAGGTTGGTGCCGGGCGAGCCATGCCCGCTCTGCGGCTCGGCGGAGCATCCCTGGCACGCCGGCCAAGCCCCGGACGAGCTCGCCGCCCGCGAAGTCGCTCTCCGCGAAGCGCAAGCGCAACGCCAAGCCGCGGAACAAGAACGCAACCTGGCGGACCGGAACGTCGCGGCACTGACGGCCAAGATGCAGGCGCTCGCCGCGTCGGTCGAATCCACGGCCGCGGAGTTCGCCGCCATCGATCAGCGGGTGCTGGCCAGCGCCAAGGAGACTGGCCTGGACGCCCCCGATCCGGCAGGGGTCTCGGCCGCCCGGCAACAGGCTCATTCCGGGGCGGAAGAAGCGCGCCGCCTCTGTGCCCGGTTCCTGCAACTTCGCCAGGCCGGGGAATGGCTGCGGCGTCGGGATCGCTTGGACGCCGAACAGGACAGGCTGCGGTCGCTGCTCTCGCCCCACGGCGTCGCCTTGCCTTCCAGCCCGGCGATCAACGGCCTGCTGGCAAAACTCTCGGACCGGGCCAGGGCCTACCGGGCCTGTGCCACCGCTCGCCGCGACCACGCCGCGCTCCTCGAACAGCGGGAGCAGGCCTCCGCAGCCCGGGAAACACTCGCCGAAACGCTGCAAGCCAATCTCGAGGGCAGCGGTTTCGCCTCGGCGGAAGAAGTGCAGGCGGCGATTTTGAGCGTCGCCGAAGCCGGCCAAATCGCAGCACGGGAATCCAAGCTCGCCGATTTGGGCAAGGAGCTGCAAGTCCGTTGGCAAGACTGCCTGGAAGCCCTGGAAACCCTGCGCGCGGGCGGGTGCCAACCCGTCGGCGACCTCGAGCCGTTTGAAACCGCCGTGCGCGAGTCCGACGAACGGATCGCGGCGCTCCGCACCCGCCTGGGAGCCGTCCGGCAACGGTTGGCGGAAGACACCGAGAATCGGCAAACCCTCGCCGCCCGTTCCACCCTCCTCGCGGAGGAAAGAAACCGGCTCGTCACCTGGCAACGCCTCCGTTATCTCATTGGCGATGCCGGCGGCAAAAAATTCCGGACGTTTGCCCAGGGCATTTCCCTGGACTTGATGCTGCGCCACGCCAACCGGCACCTGACCCGGCTGACTTCGCGCTACCAGCTGCGCCGCTCCCCGGGGAGCGAGCTCGGCCTGGAGATCGAAGACAATCATCAGGCCGGAGTCCGCCGGCCCACCGCCAGTCTCTCCGGTGGCGAAAGTTTCCTCGCCAGTCTGGCCATGGCGCTCGGTCTTGCGGGCTTGGCAGGGCGCAACGTGCGCATCGACTCCCTCTTCATCGACGAAGGATTCGGCTCCCTCGACGCCGAGGCCCTCGAAATCGCCCTGGCCGCGCTGGAGAGTCTGCGGCAAGAGGACAAACTCGTGGGCATCATCTCCCACGTCGGTCTCCTCCAGGAACGGATTGGCGCTCAAATCATCGTGGAGAAACGCGCCGACGGCTCCAGCGTCCTCGAAATCGCTGCCGACCGGTAACGAGCCGCCGCCGCGTCGCCAAAAAGGATTGCGGTCAACGGCCCCGTTCTTTCAAGGCACCCGCAACTCGCGCACCGGATGCTTCGGCCCGGCATCGTCATCGATGATCTGCTCCCGAACCGAATCGAAATCGATCCGCTTCAAGTCGATCATCCGCACCTGACGGTTGTGCATCGTGTGGTAATAATACCGGACATTGGTCAGGTCGGAACACGAGGTGATCTGGGTGGCGCTCTCGATGTCTTTGGCGACCTGTTCCCGAGGCGCCACCGCCCCGAGCGGGATGTTGAAGCTGTCCAGGATCCGGAAGGATTCAAAGACCGCGTCGGTCACCTCGGCCAACGGCCGCACTGAAGCCGCGAGCGCTGCGGCGCGGACAAACCGCGAGGGAGGCGTGAAGTCACCTGGCAAACCGATCATCCCCGAACCGGCACCCAACGGCCCCAACTGCAGATTGTCGATCGACAGCGGCTGCGTCGGCTCGGGCGTGAGCTTGATGTAGTTGCGCAAATTGGTGAGATGCCAGTCGTAGGTGGGCGCGTTGGTGATCACGCCGAGGAACGAGTCGTAAATCTTCACCTCACCGCCGTCCACCATTTCGATGACGATGCTGGCCCCGGTCGGATCGGAAACCTTCCAGTGAAACGGCAGCGGCGCCCCGCCAAACCGCGGGTCTTCGACATTGACGACGATCACCGCCCCCAAATTCTCCCTGACCTCGGCCACTGTCTGGAAGGAAGAAAGCATCCATTGCATGAAATCGCCGACGCTCATGGACGAGGCGGCCTTGGCCGGATCATAGGAACGATACGCGGCATACCCAGGCAGGTAATACATCCCGACGGACAACCCCCGCTCATTGAGACCATCCGGCCCATACGGTTGACCATAAGCCGTCATCGAGAGAAAACCGTAGCGCCCGGTCCACTCCATGCCGTTGGCCCCACCCGGAGTCGTCGCCCGAAACCGTTTGCGGCGGGGCACGATCAGCAATTGATTGTGTTGGGCGTCCCCAAGGGCCCATTCCACGGTCCGGGCCACCACCACCGAGCCATCCGCGCTTTTCAAAGCGATCCCCGTGCAGGCTTGGGCCGGGAAGAACTGGCTCAAGACAAAGATCATCGTCAGAAAGACGGCAAGCGGACGGCGCGCAGCGGGCTGTTTCATCGGCGGTGACTCAACCATTTTTTCTCCTCAAAACAAACCGATCCGCGACAAATCCTGAACGTCGATCAATCCCACCGGTTTCCGTTCTTCATCCAGGACCACGATGTCGTCGATCCGGTGCTTTTTCAGCACCGCCAAGACTTCGACGGCGAGTTGACCGGCCTCGATGCAGACCGGGCTCGGTGTCATGAGACTTTCCACGGTCAGAAAACTGATCTCCGGCCCGTGCGCGCGGAAGGCGCGGACAAAGTCCCCGTGGGTAAAGATCCCGGCGAGATGATCTTCGGCGTCGATGACCACGGCCGCACCGGCGCGTTGCCGCGTCATGGCGTCCAGGGCGTCCGGCACGGTGGTGGAGGGCGCAATGAACGGCATCTGATCCCGCGGACGCATGATATCGGCGGCCTTGGTGAGAAGTTTGCGGCCCAGGCTGCCCCCGGGATGAAAGCGGGCGAAATCTTCCGGCTGAAACCCGGAGGCCTCCAACAACGTCATGGCCAGGGCATCGCCCAGCACCAGCATCGCGGTGGTGCTGCTGGTCGGCGCCAGGGCCAGCGGACAGGCTTCGTGTTCCACGGAGACGTCCACGACGACATCGCTGTGGCGGGCCAGGGAGGAGCGGACGTTCCCGGTGAACGAGACGATGCGGATATCGAAACGGCGCAAGGCGGGCAACAGATTGAGCATCTCCACGGTCTCCCCGCTGGAACTGAGACAGAGCACGGTGTCGCCATCCTTGACGATGCCAAGATCGCCGTGCAGGGCGTTCAGCGAGTTCAGCGCGATGGCGGGGGAACCGGTGCTGGTGAGGGTCGCAGCGATCTTGTCGCCGATGTGACTGCATTTCCCGACCCCGACCACGATAACCTTGCCGCCAGCCTCCACGGAATGACGGACCGAATCCACGGCCTCCTCAAACGCCGCATCCAATCGATCACGAAGACGCGACAACTCGAAGATCTCGGTGTCGAAGACCTGGCGGGCGCGGACGAGGGATGAGGATTCGGTGTCGATGGCTGATTGGCTCACGTTTCCCACCCACAAGCAACCTGCAACGCTCGACTAAATGTGAATGGCGTGGCCGAACGCGTTGGAGGTGGCCTCGTGAACGGCCTCGCTCAAGGTGGGGTGCGCGTGGATGGTGGCCTCGAGATCCTCGTAAGTGGCCTCCAGGGTGATCGCGAGACCGAGCTCGGCAATCATCTCGGTGGCCTCGGAACCGATGATGTGGGCTCCGATGATTTCGCCGTGTTCCTCGTTGAAGAGGAGTTTCACGAAACCTTCCGGCTCGCCCACGGAGAGGGCTTTGCCGCTGGCCTGGAACGGGAACTTGCCCACCTTGTATTTCAACCCCTTCTCCTTGGCGGCTTTTTCGGTGAGGCCGACACTGGCTACTTGGGGTTGGCAATAGGTGCAGCCCGGGAAAACCTCGACCTTGCGCGGCTTGTAAGCGGCATTGAAGATTCCTTCCACGGCCTGAACCGCCTCAAACGTGGCGGTGTGCGCGAGCCAGGGCGGACCGGTGATGTCGCCGGCCGCAAACACTTTGGGAATGCTGGTCTGGTAGCGGTCATCCACCTTGAGGTAACCGCGCTCCGTCTTCTTGATTTCACGTCCCTCCGGCAGGACCGGCTGAACCCCGATGGCCACAAGACAAAGATCGGCGCGGAGCGTCTCGTTCACCTTGCCCTGCACCGTGATTTCGACTCCGGAACCGGTGACTTGGCTGCCCACGGTCTTGGTTTCCGTCAGGACGCGGATGCCCTGTTTGGCAAACGACTTTTCCAGGGTCTTGCTGATCTCCTCATCCTCGACCGGCAGGAGGTTGGGCATCATCTCCACGATGGTGACCTTGGTGCCGAAGGCGTTGAAGAAATACGCGAACTCCACCCCGATGGCTCCGGCTCCGATGATGATGATCTCCCTGGGCTGCTGCGCCAGCACCATCGCTTCCCGCGAACTGATGACGCGCTGCCCGTCGAAGGGAAGGCCCGGCATGGGACGGCTCGTGCACCCGGTGGCGATCAGAATGTTCTCTCCTTCCAGCACCGAAACCGCGCCGTTGGCATCGGTCACCTCCACCTTGCCGTTGCCGAGCAGGGATCCCTTGCCGCGGATGGAATCGACCTTGTTCTTCTTGAAGAGAAACTCGATCCCTCCAGCCAGCTTGTCGGAAACTCCCCGGCTTCGGGCCACGACCTTGCTCCAGTCATACGTCAACCCGCTGAGGCCCAGGCCGAAGTCCCCCGAGTGATTCTGCATCAGTTGATAGATCTCCGCATTGCGGATCAGCGACTTGGTGGGAATGCATCCCCAGTTCAAGCAGGTGCCACCAGCCCGGTCCATCTCGACACAGGCCGTTTTCTTGCCGAGTTGCCCGGCGCGGATGGCGGCGGCGTAACCCGCAGGCCCGCCCCCGATGACGATGAGGTCGTATTTCATGAAATTGTGGAGTGGAAATGGAGAGGGCTCAGACCAGCATCAGCGCCGGGTTCTCGATGTATTTGCGCAGCGCCTGGAGATAGGTCGCTCCGACCGCGCCATCGATCACGCGATGATCACAGCTCATCCCGACCCACATCCGTTGCCCGGGAACGATGCTTCCAGATTCGGAGACCACCGGAACATTGCGGATCGAGCCGATGGCCAGGATGGCCGCCTGGGGCGGATTGATGATGGCGTCAAAGTTGTCCACCCCATAGGCACCGAGGTTGGAAACCGTGATCGTCCCCCCCGCGAAATCATCCGGGGAGAGCTTCTTGCTCTTGGCTTTCTCCGCCAAAACCTTGACCGCCTTGCTCAACTCAAGCATCGACTTGGCCTGCGCGTTGCGAATCACCGGGGTCACCAACCCGTCCGGCACCGCGATCGCCACCGCGATGTTCACCGATTGGTAACGAATGATCGCGTCCAAATCAAAGGCGGCGTTGACTTCGGGCACATCGACACAGGCCAGCACCATCGCCTTGAGGATGAAGTCGTTCACCGTGAACTTGTTGCCGTCCGCACCGACGGTGTCGTTCACCTGCTTGCGCAACTTCATCAGCGGCACCGCATCAAGCTCCACATTCAGGTAAAAGTGGGGAATCGTCGTCTTCGAAACCAACAGCCGATCCGCAATGATGTTCCGCATCCCCGTGAGCGGGATCCGCTCGGCCTTGGGATCAAAGTCGAGCACCGGTCGGATCATGCGGGGCGCGGGACCGGAAACCACCGTCGCGGAGCCGTTGGCCGGCGCGTTCACCACGTCCCGGGCCACGATCCGCCCTCCCGGACCCGTGCCGGCAATGGTGTTGAGGTTCACGCCTTTCCCTCCCGCGATCTTGCGGGCCAACGGCGAGGCCTTGACCCGTCCACCGGAAGTGGTCAACGCTACGACCGGAGCGACCGACACCGCCGCCGGCACAGCGGCCGCCCGAGACGGAGCTGCGGACGGAGTTGCCGCGGCGGGCGAAGCGGGTGCGGCAGCCGCCACGGTGGGCGGAACCTCCGGCGCTTCCTCACCTTCCGCGACCAGCGCCATCAAAATCGCGCCCAGGGGAGCCCGGCCCCCGGCGGGCACATAGATCCGTCCCACCGTCCCGGCATCGAAGGCTTCCATCTCCATCGTCGCCTTGTCGGTTTCGACATCGGCAATGACTTGGCCGGCGCGCACGGCGTCCCCCTCTTTGACATGCCATTGCAGGAGCGTCCCCTCGGTCATGGTATCGCTCAGCTTTGGCATTTCGATGAATGTCGGCATAGATACGCGAACTAAACGTCGGGCCCTGGGGATTTGCAAGAGCGGGTTGGGGACGGATGAGCAACTGCGGCCCACACAGAAAAGCCGGTGAAATCCACCGGCTTCCCCAAAACACAAACTTCAAGGCTCTCGTTTCACTCTTCCACGCCTTCGGCCGGCGGTTCAGGCAACCAGAACGTCAGGATGACCCCGGCCAGCGCATACAACCCGGCCACCACGGCACCGTTCTTTGCCATCATGGCAACCGGTTGCCCGCTGGAAAGAGAGAGCGTGATGAAGGCCGCAGCAGTGCCGATGACCCGCCCGCCGATGTTGGCAGCGAAACTCTCACCGGTGCCCCGCAGATGCATCGGGAACACGAGCGGAATGTAGTTCCCCCAAAAGCTGAACTGCGCCACAGTCAGCAGACCGGCCACAAAGATTCCCCACTGGATCCAACCCAGGCTGCCCGGAGTCTCCAACGCACCGGAGATGTTCCAGAACAAAAGCGGCACGAACAGCATGGCCGGCACGATGAAGATCCGCAGCAGGGTGCGACGGCTGGCAATCCAGAGCGCCAGGACGGCGAACAGAACGCGCCCCACCAACCCGCCGACCTCCTGCCACTTGGAGACGGTGGAAGTGATTTCATCGCTGGCATTCCCGGCCGCCTGTTTGCCGATCTTGGTCAGGAGCGGAGCCGGGGGAACCGGTTTGCCCGCCTTTGCAGCCGCTTCGGTGGCCGCCTTTTGCGCCGCGCTCAGCGCCTGGTTCCCGGCGGCGACGACATCGACATGCCCCTTGGGCCAGCCAAGGACCTGGGGCAACTGTTGGATGGCCCCGAAAGCGATTCCGTAACTCGCCGCGAAGAGCAAGGTGGTGACCACCGTGGTTTGCAGAAGCTGCGGGCTGAACAATTCCTTGAGGCTTGGGCGGCGCAGGGTTCCCGCCGCTTTTTTGTCCGCCCAGGCCGGTGATTCCGGGAGGAACGGACGGATCAAAATGAGCGGAATGGCCGGAATCACCCCAGAGATCAGGGTGTAACGCCAAGCCTCGTGCCCGCCGTGAATGGCCGGAAACCCCTCTCCATGATCCGCCGCGATGTGATTGGCCACGGCCACCAGGAGTCCGCCGAACGAAGAAAACGCCTGGGTGTAACCGAGCACTTTTTCGCGCTGGCGCGGCTCGGTGAAGATCTCGGAGAGCCAGGCCACTGCGGCCACGAATTCCACGCAGACCCCGATGAACACCAGGCAACGGAAGAAAAGAAGCTGCGGCAGGGTCTGGGCGAAGGCCCCCGCGGCAAAGGCGGCAAAGGCGTAGAGGAGGATGGAAAAGGTCAACACCCGCCGCCGCCCGAACTGGTCGGTGAGGTAGCCGCCCACCAAGCCGAAAACGCCTCCGGCGATGGCCGGGACGAAAAAGAGCATGCGGGCCCAGGCAATGTAATTCGCCCCGCCGGGAGCCCAGAGTTGGGCGGCCTCGGCCTGCGGAGTGCCCGATGCCACCATCTGCTGCACGAGCGGCGCGCTCAACGCCGCGATGGTCGGCTTGATGATGAGCGGCAGCATGAGCAGCTCATAAATATCGAACGCGAACCCGATCGCGGCGATCGCGCAAATCAGCCACTGCGTGCTGTTCAGGTTCAGGAATTTGAAACCGGGTGTTGGGTTGTCGGATGAAGACATGGACAATGGCTTGCTTGAGGGTTGCTGCTTGATAGTTGAAGCAATTCGAACAAGCAACCCTCAATCCACACTCCCGCTCAAATGCCCAAACCCCGGGCCGCATCGCCGTGCGTCTGGCAAATCACCTCGGTCCCCCCGTTCCGGCCGCGGTGCACCGTGAGCGTCCCGCCCAGGGCACGAGCCCGGTATTCCATGGTGTGCAATCCCAAACCGCCGCCGCCAGTCACCTCGGCGGCATCGAACCCGCTCCCATTGTCCGCGATGCGAAGGAGGAAACCACCTCCCGGAATCTCCCGGAACTCGATATCGATCTTTGTGGATTCGCCGTGACGCACCGCGTTGTTCACGGCTTCCTGGGCGATCCGGAAGAGATGGTTGGCGGCGATGGAATCCTCAAACATGAGGTCCGGCGGCCCCGCGAAATGACACGCCACCTTCCCTCCCCGGCTGACCCGTTCCGCCAACTGGCCGAGCGCCCCTTCCAGCCCGAACGGGTCGGGGTAAACCGGATGCAACTCGCGCGAGAGCACACGCACTTCACCGATGGTTTCGCGCAAAAGCCGATCGATCTTGTTCGCCTGGTCGGCGGGCTCGCGCTGCCCGCCCTTGCGCAGACTGTCTTCCAAGGATCGGCAGTCCAGCTGAATCGCCGTCAGCTTGGAACCGATTCCATCGTGCAGATCCATCGAGATCCGCTGTTTCTCCTCCTCGACCGCGTTGACGATCTCCTGTTCGAGACGCCGAACCCGGTCTTTTGCCGCCCGGTTCTCCGCGATCCGCTGCAGACGGGTCACGAGGAGCTGGGGACTGACCGGCTTTATCAGGTAATCTTCCACGCGGTGTTGCAGGGCCGCGATCGTACCCTCGAGATCCGAGTAACCGGTGGCAATGATGATGGCCATTTCGGGGTCCCGCTCTAGGAACCGGTGCAGATTCTCGTCGGCTAAGCCATCGGGCAGTTTCCGGTCCAGGATGACCGCCTGAAATCGCTGCCAGTCCCGACGCTCCAAAGCGGCGCTGATCGTGCTGGCGGACTCCACTTCAAAGTGGTGCATCACGAGGATCCGTCGCAAACTGGAGACGACATCGACGTCGTCCTCGACGACCAACACAGCACGGCGGGTTCCAGCGTTCATTACAAAAAGGGAGTCGGAAAGGCCGGAACCAACTCGTCCTGGGCCTGGCCGTTGCGGACAATCCGGATTACTCTATCAAGGTCAAGAGGTTTCAGCATGATGCGCACCTGCCCCCCCTGACACGCCCTCGCAAAAATGCCCGCATTGGCCTCGTCCACGGCATCGGAAAAACCGGTCATCAGAATGACGGGCACTTCCGGGCGCTCGCGCTGCACCGCCAAACAGGTATCCACTCCGTTCAGGCGCGGCATCCGGATGTCCATGATCAGGAAATCCGGATGGAAAAGACGGTTTTTGACAAGTGCCTCCTGCCCATCGGACGCCGATTCCACGGCAAATCCGGCGCCTTTCATGATGCGGACCAGGCTGGCCACCATATCAGGATCATCATCCACGATGAGAACTTTCATGTCGCCCTCTTTGTTCAAGGTCTTTTTCCTACCCGAAGCAAACTCTCCAATACCCCGAAAAATTTCCCTAAATCGATCGGCTTGCTCAAAAAGGCACTTGCCTCCACCTCGCGGGCCCGAGGCTCCAGGACGGAAAATCCGGTCATGAAGATCACGGGCACCCCGTGACAGATTCGCCGGATTTCGCGGCAGGCCTCGATTCCGTTCATACCTGGCATCACGATATCCATGAGAATCACCTCCGGCACCTGTTGAATTGCCATCTCGAGCGCCTCGCATCCGCCCAAGGCGAGGCGTACGTGCCAGCCACGCGCTTCGAGAATCCGACACAGCCCCCGGATCATGTCCGGCTCATCGTCAACCCCCGGGATACGGCGCCCACAGAATTGCATGATTCTCAGAATGGGAAAGGGATTTTCAAAAAGGCTCACATCAGGATCCTAAAATGAGCCTGATTCACACAACCAGACACACCGGGAAGCGCTGTTGTGCAAGGGGTTTGAAGCCTAGCCAATCGTACGGAATCCTGCCAACGCAGCCTTCCGTTCATCAACTGTTTTCTCCTTCCGAAACCGCACCTTGGAGTTCCAACCTGAACGTGGTTCCAACACCGACCTCACTCTCCACCAAAATCGATCCTCGATTCATCTCCGCGTAACGCATGGAGATGGCCAGGCCCAAGCCGATGCCTCGCGTTTTGGTGGTGAAGAGCGGGTCAAAAATCCTGGCGAGGTTCTCGACGGGAATTCCACATCCGGTATCGCGAACGCTGATCCAGACCGTTCCAGGCCCTGCCCCACCCGCGCGCCTCTCCACCCGGATCTGCAATTCCCCCTCCCGCCCCATGGCCTGGACCGCATTTTGCATCAGATTCACCAAGATGCGCACGATCTGATCCTCGTTGGCTTGCACCCGACTCTCCATCTCGCCGTCAGGCCCCTCCACCCGGATCCCGTGCGGCATTGGCACCAACCTCAGGGCGCTCGCAATGACCCGACCCACCGGCCAAGTGGCCCTCTCCAGGCAAGGCTCCCTCACGAACTCCAGCATCTCCTCGATGATTTGATCCGTGGTGCGGATCGCGCGGTTCATCTCTCCCAACACTTGCCCCATGATCTCTGTCGGCGGCAGACTGTGGTCCAGGTAGTAAACCGCGTTCCGCATCACCCCAAGGGGCGTGCGCAGTTCATGGGCCACCCCGCCGGCCAACTGCCCCAACGTCGCCAACCGCTCCCGGCGGATCAGTTGCTCCTGAGCCTCCTGCAACTGCCGGAGCGATCCCTCCAACTGCAGTTCCGCGTGCTTGCGACGAGTGATGTCCTGCACGGTCCCCACCATCCGCACCACCCGCAAATTCCCCCCATCGCGATCCAACACAAAGAAAGCCCGACCCACGTCCCGCAACCACCGGACTTCGCCGTCATCGGGGCGGATGATGCGATATTCCAACTCGTGAAAGCGGGTTTGCGGACCCGGCACCGCACTTGGCCAGACCAACTGGTCGAACCCGGCCACATCATCCGGGTGGATCAGCCCCCGGAACAGGTCAAAGCTCGGCACCACCGTGCAAGGCAGCCCGCAGATCCGATGAAATTCGGAGTACCACACCTCTTGCCGACCGGTGACCGGATCGTGATCATACGTGCCAAATCCCGTCGCCTGAGCCGCCAGCCGCAAACGCTCCTCACTGGATCTCAAAGCCTCCTCCACCCGACGGCGGTCCGTGATGTCCAACGCGGATACCACCAAGTGGCTGATGCTTCCGTCGTCATCACGCAAGGGCGCGATCTGCAGGTCCACCCAGATCTGCCTCTGCGGTTGGATGTGCATCGCCAGATCGAACCGCACCACCTCGCCAGCCAGAGCCCGTTGCAAACTGTAACCGACCAACACCTGCAGATCCGGATCGAAAGCCCAGCACGAAAGGTCCGTCAATTTCCGGCCAATCCAGTCCTCCCTCTCAATGCCCAGCCCTTCCAGAATCCGCCGGTTCCCATCGATCACCGCGCCATCGGGACTCACCACCGCCACATAGGCACAGAGGTTGTCGAGCACCCGGCGCAGAAACGGGCCAGGCAGCCGCCGCTCCTGCTCCATCTGCATGCGGTCGCCGATATCGCGGACGACCGCCAGGAATGACCCGAGCTCCCCTTCCTGAACGTATCCAGCCGCCTCCCTCCCCTGGACCATCTGTTCGCCGAAACCTCCGTTGCGAAATCCGACAGGGCTTTGCCCGCGCAGCTGCTCTTCCGTCGCGGCCAGGTTGCGCCGCAACCTTTCGTTCTCACGCCGCAGCCGCTCGCACTCGACTAGGAGGTCGGATCGTTTGCTCATTCCTTCGCTGGCTTCTCCACCGCAAACCCCGGGACAAAAACACAAGCCGTCTGCGCACTCTTCATCCCGGAGCGTGCGCCTTTCCAAGGGTCGAGTCCATTATAGGCACACAGGCCTGTCGGGAATCAATGAGATTCACGCATGGATTTCCCGTATCTTCGCCGCGCCCCTCCTGCAGAACACGGCACCCTGCCAACGGAAGAAAGGGCGATGTCAGGGCGTCGTGCCCGGCAGTCCGTCGCTCTCCGGAATTCCGCGGCTGTTCACCAAAGAACCTTCCAGGAACGGTCGGATCGCCACGCTGCGGCCTGACGCGCCCACCGCCGGGAGGAAAAGGTAACCGGACCTCGCCGAACCGGGAATCCGGGCGTCCTCCAGCACCGAGGTCGTGGTTCCCAAATGACCGTAAGGGATCGACAAGGACGGATGATCGAACGGAGCCCTCTCAAAGGCCACCCGGGAGTCGGTCAGAGCCCGCAGGAATGCGGCGACCGCCCGGATGTTGTCGCGGTTCCCGTTGATTTTGGGAAGCACCCGAATGTCCGAATCACTGTCGGTTCGCTGCACCGGCTTGAAGTCGCTTCCTCGCGCGTAGAACTGGATCACTTGTTCCAGAGTGAGTTGGCCGCCGTTGTGGAAATAAGGCCCGGTCAAATCGATGTTGCGCAAGCTGGGAGTCTTGAAGGCTCCCCGCACCGCGACCCGTTCCCCGGGGGTTGGAAGTCTGCCCGGATCGACCTCGAAGTCGCTCGCGTCGCTGAGATTTACTTGATCCACGACAGGTCCGCTCACGGCCTGCACGGAAAACGAGAGCGGGTTGCCGAAAGGATCCGTGCCACCCACTCCGCCATCCTCCGTGCTGGGGCGGACATTGATGTTGTAAAAGCCGTTGTCGTAAATGGCCGGGTTCTGGTCCCCCATGATCATGCGCTCAACCAGTTTGAACTTCTGCTGACTCGTCAAAACCTGGCTGATCGCCGCCCCGGTGAACTCGGGACCATCGTGGCAATTCACACATTTCCCCTCGTGAAGAAAGAGCGACAGTCCCCGCCGTTCGGTGGCGGTGAGGGCATTGTCATTTCCTTCCATGAATCGGTCGAATTGCGTTTGATCGGACACCAGGGTGCTCTCATAGAGCATGATGGCGATGCCCCAAAAGAGGGTGAAGTTCGCCTCCATGTGGCTGTAGGGAACATCCGCGACCACGACGGGTTCACCCGGCGCAGACCACCACTTGTCCTGGAACGCCATCTGGATCAGGGAGGCATAGGAGGCTTTCAGCCCCAGCCGGGCCGAGGTCGGTGTGGAGAAGGACAGCGGCCCCAGAACACTGTCGTTGTGCGCCACGATCTGTCTCCGCAGCGGTTGAGACCGCAACAACTTCCGGGCCACGTGCAAGAAATTGCGGTAGTGGGCGGACATCTCCAGCACACTTTCCGTCGGCCCCACGGCCTGGGAAGCGAGGCTGGCGTGATCCAGACGGATGGCTTGCTCCGAAAGCCCGAACCCATCAAAGACGAATACCTTGGCATCCTTGTCCCGAGGACCGAAGGGCGAACGACCGTTGAAGGAAAAGTTGGCCCGACCATCCCAAAAATTGCGATGGTTGAAAATGGAGTTGATGACCGTCGGCGTGTTTCGTGGCGCAACCCTCCGCGTATTCAGACGTTTGCCCCCGGACACAATGGAGAACCCGAGCGGGTCCACCTCCTCCGTCCTGAGGACTTCCTCCAAAAAGGTGGAGCCCGGGTTCAGCGAAGTCACCGGCACCACAAACAGGGGCGTCAACTTCTCTCCCTGATCAGAGGAGGGAACGATTCCGCTCCTCACCAACCGGCGAATGATGTGGATGTCCTGGGTAACGTCGTTGCGCAACACCCGCGGAAAACGCCTCTCGTTCAATCCCACAAAACCGAGATTCAACACTCCTCCCGAGGAGGCGACGTCATCCGTGTCGAACTTCACATTGCCCTGGACCGCGTTGCTCGTGATGTCCGTCTTCTGGTGAAAGGGAAAGTCCTCGCGTTTCAACGTGTAGTTGGGCCCGCCGCTCGAAGTGGGCATCGGATCGAACTTCTGGTTGCCACCAATGAAACCCGGTGAGAGCTGATTCTTGACGCGCGAATCTGCCCCGGCGTGAAAGTGACAGCTCGCGCAAGCCATCCCGTCGGAGCCGGCCTGGTCGTCCCAGAAAAGCGCCTTGCCCAGCGCCACCGCCACGTCCCGGTTCTTCACAAAGTCCGCAAGGTTCCGCGGCAAAGGCACCGGCACCTTCGCCAGAGTGTCCAACTTCAACGATTTCGCCTCCCGCCGCAGTCCGGCCGGATCATTGACCGGGTCCACACGCGAAGCGGTCCCATCGGGTTCCGGCAGGACAACCTCAGGCACCTCCACCACGCGCTTGGTTGGCTCTACAATCGGACGCTCACTCACCACCGGTTCCACCGGGATCACGACCAACTCTCCTCCGCTGGCCGATGGGGGAGCGGTTCCCTCCTGAGCCTTCAACGGGACTGGCCCGGACCAGGTCAAGACCGTCAGGACAATCCCCCCCGCCAATGGTAGCCATGTCGGGATCGGGAGTCGCGCAGCCGCGGGTTTCCTTCGCAAAGGTGTATGCATGACAGTAATTTTCCAGTAATTATAAAAAGTCTGAGATGAACGCAGGGTCATTTCATTCCTTGCAAAAAATTAGAGTACGACAAGAAAAATTTTAAAAATACACCTACACGATCTCTATCAGTTTCAGATGAATGGCGGATCTGGTCCCGCTCCCGCTTCGGGAACGGACGCACCGAGGCCTTGCCTGCAAAAACAATCTCCCGCAGACCGTTCAGCGCCTTCACTGCATTAAATTATTGCTTTTATTGAAAATATAAAAAACCTGCAACGCCTTGTGAGCCCCATGCATTCGGGCATTTGATAAATTTTCTTAAGAAAAGACTAGATTTTCCCTAAATCTACCTATGGTTTGTAGCCAATTCGAGGCGGAGTTCAGTCTCGAACTTTGCATAGCTAGCATTTTTAGAACAAAGCCTTCATTTTCATCAAATCCATATCCCCCAGCCTTTGGCCATGCAAACGCGCAGAAACCTCCTCAAATCAGGTGCCGGTGTCGCCGCCGGTTCCGTTTTCCACATCGGCAGCACCGCCCACGCGGACTCCCCCCTCAAGGTCGACAGCCAGTTCGAGGGCTCGATCCAGAACGTTCCCCGGTGGGAGAATGTCCTGCCGGTTCCGTCCCCACCCCGTCCCTTGTCCGTGCAACAAATCCCTCCCGCTTACGGCGGCAAGGCGGTGGGCAACGTGTTTCACGGAGTCGCTCCCGAATACCTCACCGCCCCGGCGGACTGGAACATGCAGAACACCCAGTTTTACGCCATGGCGGCCAAGGCTGGCGAGGCCCGCATTTTGCCGCCTTCCATGGGTTTGACCACGCCCATCTGGGGTTACGCCATCGCAAGGCCCGATGGCACCTTCGGCCCGGCGATCAGCCCGGGTCCCCAATTCCGCTTCAAAGGCGGCACCCCGGTGGTGGTCCGGACGACCAACCAGCTTCCGGAGGAAATCAGCACCCACCTGCACGGGGGCCACTGGCCGAGCCACTCTGACGGTCACGCCTCTTTCCTGGTCCTGCCCGGTGAATCCCGCGACTATTTCTACCCGAACGTCCTTCCGCGTCGCAAGGACGGCAGTTTCGACTTCACGGAGTCGCCATCGAGCATGTGGTATCATGACCACGCGGCAGACCTCACCGCCTCGCACGTCGCCCGCGGGATGGCCGGAACCACCGTCGGTTTCGATTCCTTGGAACTGGATCTCATCAAGCGCAACGTCCTCCCCGGCATTCCGGGACAGTCCGATGAGAACACCATCTACAACAACCCCTACGATTTGTTCCTGGCACTGGGCGACAAAGTGTTCCACCCCTCCGGTGCGATCTGGTACGACACCAACAACAACAATGGGTATCTCGGGAACGTCGAAACCATCAACGGCGCGGCCTATCCGCGGTTTACCGTCGAAGCCCGCAAGTATCGCTTCCGGTTCCTCGGGGCCTCCACTGCCCGGCACCGCCGCATCCGGCTGAGCGACAACTCGCAGATGCTCCGCATCGGCAACGATGCCTGGTTGTTTCCAAAAGGACAAACCGTGCAGGCCTTCGGAATCTCTCCGGGCAAACGCGTGGATGTCATCATCGACTTCTCCCGTTACAAGCCGGGCACCCAAGTCTTCCTGGAGAACATTCTGGAGCAAACCAACGAGCGCGGACCGGAGGGCAGCCTGGAACAAATTGAACGCCCGGACGTGGCCGGCACTCCGGCATTCATCCACCAGTTGCTGCGATTCGATGTCGTGGCCGCGAACCCGGCAATCCCCAACGCCAGCATCAACGCCCAGAGCGAATTGCGTCCGCATGAACCGCTCGCCGCCAGCGAGGTCGAGATCCGGCGGAGCTTCCGGTTCGAACGGAAGAACGGTCACTGGGCTATCAATGGCATGTTCTACGACGAACGGATCGCCAACGCCGTGCCACGGCTCGGTTCGGTGGAGGAGTGGACCCTGGAAAACAGTTCCGGAGGCTGGTGGCACCCGATTCACATTCACCTCGAATCCCACCAGCAGGTGGTCAACCTGACCACCGGAGCCCGCCCGCTCTACCAGAATTCCTTCAAACAGGACGTCACGATGCTCGGGCCCAACTCCGCCATCGTCATCCGGATGCGCTTCCGGACGTTCCTCGGCCCCTTCATGTTCCACTGCCACAACAACGAACACGAAGACGTGGAGATGATGTTCCAATTCGAGGTGGCCGAGTCCGGCTCCCGTCGAGCCCTGCCCGTCAGCCGATTCTTCGCCTGATACAATCCAGCGTTTTCCCTCCCAAGAGAACGTTTCACATGGTCAACGCACGATGGTTGCGGCTCGGCCCCGCCCTCCTGACCCTCTGTCTGCTCCGGCAGCCGGGGGTCACGATGGCTGCGGACCGGGCACGGATCGGGGTTCAGGAGACGGGCGCCCTGTTGATGCGTCGGGAATTCGCGGAATCCATGCCCGACCCAGTCCTGATCAATCAGCACGGCGAGCGCCTCCGTTTCTTCACGGATCTCGTCAAGGGCCACGCGGTGGTGATCAATTTCTTCTACACCGACTGCCAGAACTCCTGCCCGCTGACCAACGTCACCATCCGCAACCTCCGGTCCGATTTCACCACCACCGTCGGCCGCAGCGTCCGCTTCCTCTCCATTACCGCCAAGGCCCAGACCGACACCCCGGAAGTCATCGCGCCGTATGCCAGGCAACACGCCCTGGATTCCGCCCACCCCGATGTCCCAGATTGGCAGTTCCTCACCGGAAACCCTGATGAGATCCGCGCCCTGCGCTGGCACCTCGGCATGCGGGAGATGGATCCGGTGATCGATAACGATCCCAGCCAGCATGCCGCCACCCTCGTCGTCGGCAACCACGCCACCGGCCGCTGGGCCAAGATAAATCCCCTCATCCGCCCCTCGCTGGTCCGCGAAAAAACCCAACGCATCATCGGTTGGACCTCCGCCCAGCGCTATGCGGACATCCGAGCGGAAGTCGCCGCCTCCGCCAGCGGCGCGCCCCTGCCCAATCCCGTGCGGACCGCCAGGGAAGTTTCTCTTCCGGCTGAACCCCGGGATCCCACTCTTCCGGTGCTTGGGATCCTCCAAGCGCCCCTCGCCGGCGTGGAACGTTCCGGCTCCCAGGTCAGCACCTCGCCCCTGCGCGGCAAAGTCACGGTCTACGGACGAATCTACACGCTTTGCCCACACGGTTCCCAGGCGGTGCTCGCCACCATGAAACGACTCAACGACACCTTCGCGGAGACCGGCGAATTCCACTTGGTGGCGCTTTCCCCGGCTTCCCCCAGAGAAACGCCCGAGTTTTTCCAAACCTTCGCCAACATCGCAGGCGCGGACCGGGAAGATCCTTGGTGGTTTGTCACTGCAGGCCGACAACAGATCAACCACTTCACCCAGATCGGCCTCGGCCTGGAACCACCGCGCCCCCTTCCCGCCGAAGAACGCCTGCACCCGCTCGAAGAAGAGGAACACGATCTCCGGCTGGTTCTGGTCGACCAACAAGGCCGGATCCGAGGGCGCTACGAAGTCTTCCACCCGGATCCGTTTCTCAGTCAGGAAGCCGCCTGGCAGATCGGCGCCGACACCGCCGAACTGCTGTCCACTCCCCCCCTCACAACCACCTCACCATGAAAGCCCTCCACCTTGCCTCCGCGGCAACCCTGATCAGCTTTGCACTGGCCGCTTCCCCCAAGGCTGCGGAACCTGAAACCTACACCCACCACTTCTCCGTCGCCGGCGTGGTGTGCAGCGCCTGCTCCAAGGTCGTCAAGGATCGCATCCGCAAAGTGGACGGAGTCCTGACCGTGAAAATCCTCAAGGCCACCGGGGACGAACTCCCCACTCTCACCGTGGAGAGCACTTCTCCCGAACTGGACGCAGCCACCCTGCAGGCGGCTCTCGGCCCCTCTTCCGGTCACTATCAAATTTCCACCCACACCGCCCCACACCGCTCCCTCCCCAAATGAAACATCCACGATCTCTGGCCCCATTCCCTGCCCTGATCACCCTCTTGGCTTGTCAGGCTCCAGCGATGGCCGCACCTCCCTTCGTCCCGGAAAAGTCCGATCTCTCCCGTTACGAGGTGTTGTGGCAGGAACCCCTTTTCGCCCGGCCCACCAAGCCTGACACCGTTCAGGAAGGTTCCCAGGACAAACCTCAGGAGGCAGCCGACCACCGGCTCGCCGGCTGGGGGGAAGTGGGTGGCGTCGAGACCGCGGTCATCTTCAACCGAACCACCATGGAAACCTTTGTGCTCGACTCCTCACAGGAGCGAACTGAGCAACCGATGCATCTGCTGCAACTGGAACGCGGGAACGATCAGCACGGCCCCGAGGCCCTGGTCACATGGCAAGGGCAGACCTTCTGGATCTCCACGTCCCAACCGGGAGATCAAGCCGACGAACTGGCTCCGGGTCTCGTGGTAGACTCCCGCTCCGCCCGCCTCGATGCCCCTGTCCTGCTCACCAAGGACGCCACCATGGGAGATTGGACCAAGGATGCCGAACCGGGAAAGACCGAACAACCCTCCCGCATGCAGGAGTTGCGGGAACGTCATCAACGACTCCAAGAAATGTTTGGCCGTTAGTCTAAATATAGAAAATATTGAAATAACCAGAAAACAACATCGCTCAGAGATATTATTTTAAGAATATTGGAACTCCGCTTGATCTGGCTCCAAGAAATTGCTAGGTCTGGCAGTAGCTTAAAGTCATAGAAAACGCATAAATACTGGTCGTTCCAACCCTCTCCTTAAAACATGAAACCTACTCAGATCGCCGTTCTTCTCGCTTCCCTGGCCTTCGCGCCCTTTGTTTCCGCTCAGGTTGTCTTGCCTTCCGAAATTGAAGGCACTCTCACCGCCATCACCCCGGGCACCAATTCCGTCGAACTCAAGGTGATGGACACCCGCGTCAGCGTTCCCGCCACTGCCGTGATTTCCTCCCCCACAAGGGATGATCTCACCCTCGCAGACCTGACGAGCACGACGCGTTTCCCGGGACGCGACAAGGACGGCTTCCTCGGCGGCACCGCCATCGTCTCGGAACGGTGAACGCCACCGGTCTGCTCACCGCCACGAGCGTCTTTGTCGAACCCGCGGAAAACGTGGTGCTCGGCATCGCGACCCCCCGCCTGGTCACCGATCCGGTCGGCACGATTCGGGCCAACGGCATGCTGGTGAAGCCTCTCAACGATCCCCGGATCAGGCTCGGCGCCCCCCTCAACGATCTGGGGTTTGAGATCGCCCTGCCTGCGATCCTTCCCGGCACCGCGCTGGCCATCGAAGGCTATTACAGCGAATTGGACAACGCCTTCTATGCCTTCTCACTCAATGCCGTCGGCGTTCCCGCAGCCAGCCCCGCCCTTCAAGCCAGTGTCCTGCTGGCTAACGGACGCACAGCCCGCGGCGAATTGACCGTCAACGGAGCCGTTTCGGGAGTGACCGGCACCGCTCCGGTCACCGTGCAAATCTTCCGGGTCCGTCCCGATGGAGTGGTGGACACACGGATCGCAACGGTCACCGCCACCGCGGATGCTCTCCCGGGAACGTTCACCTACAGGTTCACCGGGCGCGACGTCAGCCCATTCCCGACCCGGGTGGTGGCGCGTGTGGTTCGCGGCGCGGTCACAGCCACTTCCTCCATCGCCACCGTCAACGCGCTCTGAGAACCCTCATTCGTTGCCCCCGGAAAGGATCTGGGCGATCCGGCCCACGATCCCTTCCACGGGCCAGAGCCGCCCCTGGCCCTCATAACCACAGGCCAGCATCCCCTCCTCCTCCGGGCCGATGAACCCAACTCCCCGGTCCTGCAACCGCCGCACATTCTCCTGGGTGGCGGGGTGTATCCACATCTTTCCGTTCATCGCCGGGGCGATGAGCATCGGAGCCTGACAGGCCAGCGCGATCGCGCTCAGGGCGTCGTCGGCCAATCCGCAAGCGAGCTTGGCCAGGATGTTGGCGGTGGCCGGAGCCACGACCAGCAGATCCGCCGAATCCGCCAGCTGGATGTGGCCCGGATGCCAGCTCGCTTTCTCGTCGTAAAGATCCGTCGTCACCGGATGCCGGGAGAGCACCTGCAACGTGAGCGGCGCGATGAACTCGGCCGCATCCCGCGTCATGATGACGTGGACCTCGTGGCCGAGCTTCCGGAGCTGGCTGGTCAGGTCCGCCGCCTTGTAAGCCGCGATGGACCCGGTGATGCCCAAAAGAATCGTCGCCATGGACCAAGCTCGACCCTCAACGCGAACCTCGCAACCGTGAGCTCCGCATCCGCTCCGCCTCAAGAATGGCCTTGAAGCGGACGAAATCCTCCTCGCGATCCCCGGTGACGAGGGTGTAGACGTAATCGGGCCAGTGCGCCATTTCGCCCTCCGCATTGCGCAACCGCCGTTGGATCTCCTCCTCCGCCATGGCCCCGCGCCCGCGGATCCGAACCTCGAGTTCCTCTAGACTCCCCGGCAAAATAAACACATCCACCAACGAGCACCGGATCTCCTCGTCCCCAGAAGCCCGCAACTGGGCCGCGCCCTGCACGTCTAGGTCCATGACCACGTCCCGCCCATTCCGCAAATGATCCAGGACCTCGGACTTCAATGTCCCGTAGTAATGCTTCTGATGCACCAAGGCATGTTCCAAAAACTCGCCCCGCGAGATCCGGCCCTCAAAATCTTCCCGGGCCAGAAAATGGTAGTCCACGTCATCGGTTTCCCCCGGTCGCGGCGGTCGCGTCGTGCAGGATACCGAGTAGGCCACGCCGGGATGTTCCGCCGCCGCCCGATGGCACAACGTGGTCTTGCCAGAACCCGACGGTCCCGAGACAACGCACAAGATTCCCCTGCGCCTCATGTCACTGCACATTCTGAACTTGCTCCCGGATCTTCTCCAATTCCGTCTTCGCCTCCACCACCGCATGCGCGATGACGGCGTCGTTCGCCTTGGAACCGATCGTATTCAACTCCCGGTTCACTTCCTGACAAAGGAAATCGAGGGACCGACCCATCGGATCCTCTTGATCAAAATAGCGTTGGAACTGCCCGAAATGACTGTCCAACCGCGTCAGTTCCTCGCTGATGTCACACCGCTCCGCAAAGATGGCGAATTCCCGCAGCAAACGCTCATCGTCCATCTGAAGGTTCACGCTGAGATCCTGCAACCGCTTCTGAAGCTGGTGGCGATACCGCTCCTTGACCCGAGGAGATTGCCCGGCAATCTCCCCCACCCGCCCGCGCAGCGCCTCCAGGCGATCCCGCAAATCCGCCCGAAGCCGCGCCCCCTCCACATTCTGCATGTCGAGCAACCGGCTGAACGCCTCGCTCAAGGCGTCTTCCAGCAGCGGTTCGACATCGTGCAGACTGACCGCTTCCTCCTTGACCGTGAACACCCCGGGCGCACGCAGCAGGTCCGCCGCCTGGAACGGCACCATCTGCCCACCCCAGATCTGCTGCAGCAACTGAAACGCCTGGTGATATTCGGTCGCGAGCTGATCGTCCACCTGCAAGGAGCTCCGCGCGCCTCCCAACGGCTCGACCCCCACGTGAACGGTGATGCGCCCCCGCGAAAAAACTTCCAGAATCCCCGCCCGAATCCGCGGCTCCAGCGACGCCAAGGTGCGCGGCAAATTGATGACCAGTTCGGCCTGCTTCCGGTTCACCGAGGCCATCTCCACACTGATCTTCAACCTGCTTGAGGAAGCTTCACCGCTCCCAAATCCAGTCATGCTCCGCATTCGCACCCAGATATCACAGGGACCGGGCCCGCCCGCAAGCAGTGATTCCGCTGGAGGGCCAACTGCGCCCGGAACCCACGGGACCCATCAGCGCACCACCCGGGCACCACCGCCCTCCACCACCTTGGTCACCTCCGCCAAGCTGGCCATGGTGGTGTCGCCAGGCGTGGTCATCGCCAGCGCCCCGTGCGCCGCACCATACTCCACCGCCTTGTGCGGATCGTTCCACTCCAGGAACCCGTAAATCAGGCCCGATGCGAAACTGTCGCCACCTCCGACCCGGTCCATGATCTCCAGCCGGTCGCGCTGGGTGGCGGGATAAAATTCCCCGTCGTGCCAGCAGATAGCTCCCCAGTCGTTGATCGTTGCGCTGTGGACCTCGCGCAGGGTCGTGGCGGTGACCTTGAAGTTCGGAAACTCTTTCACCGCTGTCACGATCATCTTCTTAAAGTTCTCCACCTCAATCCCACTCACATTGTGATCCACGCCTTCCACGTGGAACCCGAGCGACGCCGTGAAATCCTCCTCGTTGCCGATCATCACATCCACATACTTCGCAATCTCCCGGTTCACCTCCTGCGCCTTCTTCAGGCCGCCAATCGACTTCCAGAGGGAGGGACGATAGTTCAGATCATAAGAGACGATCGTGCCATGCTTGCGCGCGGCCTGACAGGCTTCAATCGTCAACTCCGCCGTCGTTTCGGAAAGCGCCGCAAAGATCCCCCCGGTATGGAACCAGCGCACCCCGTCCCGGCCGAAGATCGCCTCCCAATCGATGTCGCCCGGCTTCATCTGCGAGGCGGCGGTGTTGCCTCGGTCAGGACACCCGACCGCGCCACGAATCCCGAACCCGCGCTCGGTGAAATTCAACCCGTTGCGCACGGTCCGCCCGATGCCGTCGTAACCCTTCCATTGGATGTAACGGGTATCGATCCCGCCCTGGAGAATAAAGTCCTCGATGAGGCGCCCCACCGGGTTGTCGGCAAACGCGGTCACCACCGCTCCACGCAGCCCGAAACAGCGGCGCAACCCGCGGGCCACGTTGTATTCACCGCCGCCTTCCCAGGCTTGAAAATAACGGGTGGTATGCACCCGCCCTTCACCGGGATCGAGCCGGAGCATCACCTCGCCGAGCGAGACGCAATCGAAAAGACAATCTTTGGAGGGTCGGATATCGAGGGACATAATGCGTTTCTTTGACTCAGAATTTGTTCGCTTGGATAAAATCCGGATCGCCGTTGAGGTAGTTGATCAGGTTGGCGGTGGCGCGACCCGCCTGACGGACGACACTTTCATAGGTGCGAGACCCGATGTGAGAGGTGATCACGCAATTCGGGGCCCGGAGCAAGACGTGATCCGGCTTCGGCGGTTCCTCATCGAGCACGTCCGTGCCGTAGCCGCCCAGTTGACCCGCCGCCAGCGCCTCGGCCATGTCCTCACTGACCACCAATTCCCCCCGGGCACAGTTCAGCACCACCGCCGTGTTCTTCATCGTGGCGATCGTGGTCTTATTGATCATCCCGCGGGTTTCCTCACTCAGAAAACAATGCAGAGAGATGACATCGGCCCCGCGCAAAACCTCGTCCATGGTGGCACACCGCACAATCCCGTGTTCCCTGGCAAACGCCTCGTCCCAATGGATGTCGTAAGCGATCACCGGCATCCCGAAAGCCTGAGCCCGCGTGGCGACCTCCTTGCCGATCCTTCCCAGACCGATGATGCCCATCGTTTGCCCGAGAATCTCGTGGCCGGTGATGCGCTTCCATTCCCCCTGACGCGCCGCCGCTCCCACCGTGACGATGTGTTTGCTGATCGCCAGCAACAAACCGAAGGTGTGTTCCGCCACCGTGGTGTGGTTCACGCCCGGGGTGAAGAGCACCGGAATCTTCTGCAAGGTCGCGTGCGCCACATCGATCTTGTCCAGGCCGATGCCGTATTTGCTGATGACCTTGAGCCGCGACAACGATTTGTCGATGACCGCCTGCGTGATGGCATCGTCCCCGCAAAGAAAGGCGTCAAACTCGCCCGCCAGTTCCAACATGCGGCTTTCAGGAAGCGGACCCCGCTCGCGGACGATTTCAAATCCCTGGCTCTCCAGCAAAGCATGGTGCGGGCCGGGCGTGTCCTGGAACGACGTGGTCGTGAGCAAAACGCGGGTCAGATTTGTCATGGCAGGCCGGCAGGTTTAGATGGAGATTAGGGGAATTTCAAACATTGGTTTCAGGGAATGAACAGCGGGCTTTCCAACCATGATGGCGAAGAGGAGCGAAACCTCGGTCCCCAACCCATCGCCCAGCTCCTCGAGGCACTGGCTTTGAGCCACCACGACCTCGTGGCCGCTTCCACCGAGCAGATCACCCACAAGATGGTGGCCAAGGCCGCCAAAGGCCGCCGCCTCTCCCGCAAGGTCCAGGTGAAAGTCCTCAACGCCCTCAACGCCGCCACCAAACAACGCTTCGCCCTCTCCGAACTGTTCAACTATTCCGGCCGCCCGTGAGCGCACCGGACTTTCTCATCGCCGGCCAGGGCCTCGCCGGATCCGTCTTTGCCCTGACCGCCATCGCCCGCGGCCGAACGGTGGAGGTCGTCGATCCACAGGAGGCCACCACCTGTTCACGGGTCGCCGCTGGCCTGATGAACCCGATTTCCGGACCACGCCTCGCCCTCGGGGAAGATGAAGAAGTTCTCTGGTCCTCCGCCCGTGATTTCTATCGACGTTGGGAAAAAACCCTCGGCGCGTCGTTCTTCGAGGAACGCCCCATCCTCCGCCTCTTCACAGACCAGACCCAAGCGGACCGATGGAACCAGCGACTTCGGGATCCTCGCTACGATCCCTGGCATGAACCCCTGCCGCCGGACTGGGAAGACCGCGCCCCGTTTGGAGGATTCACCACCAGACGCTGCGGTCGCCTCCACAGCGTGCCGTTTCTCGACGCCACCCGAGCCTGGTTGCGAAATCTCGGAGCCTTTCGCCAGGGAAGGATTGAGACCGGCGCGCAAACGCCTCTCGTCTGGTGTCTCGGTCATCACGCCCGCCACTGCGGCCCGTTTGCCCACGTCCCGATCCGGCCGGCACGCGGGACCATCCTCACCATCCACGCTCCCGGCTTCCACGAAACCAGGATCATCCACGCAGGGAAATGGATCCTTTCCCAAGGAGATGATCTCTACCGCGTCGGTTCCACGTATGAATGGGAACCGTCCGATGCCTCCCCGTCTCCGCAAGCCCGGGAGGAGCTCACCGCCTTCATCGACACATGGATCGACTCTCCCTGGAACTTGATCAGGGAAGAGGCAGCCATCCGCCCCATGGCCCGCCAGGGACGGCCCATTCTGGGTCCGCACCCGACCGACCCGCACCAGATCCTCTTCAACGGACTCGGCTCACGGGGCTCCCTGTTGGCCCCTTGGCACGCCAACCGCCTCCTCGATCATCTCGAAAAAGGGTCCCTTGCCGTCCCGGAGTTCGACCTCGCGGTCCGCCCCGTCTGAGAGCCTGCGGAAAGCCGCAGGGATGTCGAGCGCAAAGGACCCGGAGCACAAGGCAAGGCGCGAGGCGGAAGCTGGCCAAGCAAAGCCCTTCACGGAGTCGCGGAGGATTTCGGTAGGAGCACAAGGCCCGAAATGCTTGCCGGCAACAGTGAAGAGTAAGCCTGCGCTCACCAGTCATCCTGCTTGACTGTTTGCTCAAGCCTGGCGGGGGGCGGCCGCAAATCGCGAATTTGCAAAACCGCACCAGTCATCCTGCTTGACTATTCCACTACGGGCGGATCGCGGCCGAAACAGTCATCCTGCTTGACCCTGGAAGAAAAAATCTCGCTTGACTGTTCTAGTGAGCGTGTTCATGATTGCAGTCACCATGATCCCCATCGCAGACAGCCCGTTTCCCAAATACAAGCGCTTTTTGCCAGGAGGCACCTCCTTCTGGGGCGTGATGCACGTCGTCAACCGCACCGCCGGCGGCATCTTCCTCTTCGGCCCGGAGGAAAAGGAGCATTTCCGCTCCCTGGTCTTCGGGGCGGCCCACTTCTGCGGGATCGAGGTCTT